>JAHBUW010000022.1 GCA_019637875.1 Pseudobdellovibrionaceae bacterium
GTGACGCTTCGGAAACGCTGTACCGCTTGACCCGCGAAAAAGAAAACACCGCACGCCAGGTCCAGACGCACCTGGACCGTCTGGTGAACGATCACCAGATGCAGAACTACCTGCAAGACAAATACGTCACCACGCGCGAGGGGCGCTGGGTCCTTCCCGTGCGCAGCGGCTCGCAGCATTCGGTGAAGGGCGTGATCCACGGTTCCTCGCATACCAAGCAGACCGTGTTCATGGAGCCCGAAGTCGTCATCCCTTTGAACAACCGCCTGCGCCAGGTCGAAGTCGAAATCGAAGACGAGATCGAGCGCCTGCTCGAGCAGCTCTCGCACTACTTGGCGGGCCAGTCGGAAAGTTTCGCCTCGTCGAAACAAGTGCTGCTGGATGCGGACATCGGCCTGGCCAAAGCCCAATGGAGCGCGCTGATCCGCGCCCAGTCCTTCGAATTCACCGACGACGAGATCACGCTGAACGAAGTGAAACATCCCATGCTGATCGCCAACGGCAAAGAGCCCGTGGCGAACAGCGTGCGCCTGACACCGGAAAAATCGATCCTGCTTTTGAGCGGACCGAACGCGGGCGGTAAAACGGTGCTTCTGAAATCCATCGGCCTGGCCGCGCAGATGGCGCGCGCGGGGCTGCCGATCGCGGCGGGTGAAGGATCGAAGCTTCCGTTCTTCGACCGCGTCCATATCGGCATCGGTGACGCGCAAAACGTGGGTGAAGAGCTGTCCACCTTCGCCGCGCACTTGAAAATCCTGGACGCCGCCACCCGTTTGCAGGGCCGCCGCAATCTGATCCTGGTCGACGAGATCTGCGGATCGACCGATCCCGAAGAGGGCTCGGCGCTTGCGCGCGCGTTCATCAAAACTTTTTCGAACAACGAAGTCTTTGCCGTCGTGACCTCCCACTTGGGACCGCTTAAATCCGGCTGGGACGATTCGGACCGCGTGCTGCAAGGCTCGCTCGAATACGACGCGAAGTCGGGACGCCCGACCTACAACTTCATCCAGGGGATTCCCGGCGACTCGCTGGCGATCCAGACCGCGCGTCGCGTGGGCATCCCGGCCGACATCGTCGAGCGCGCGGTCGAGTTCCTGTCACCGACGTCGAAGGCGCGGCTGAACGCCATGGACGAAATCGACCGCATGCGCGGCGATCTGCACACCTTGCAAGACATCCTAAAGAAAGAGCAGAACCGCGCGAAGTTCGAAAAAGAAAAGTACGAAAAAATGCGCGCCGAGCTCGAGAAGGAAAAAGAAAACCTGCTCGCCAAAGCCGTTCGCCAAGCCGAGAAGAAGATCGAGGACATGATCGCGGCCGCGAAAGTCGAGCAGACCTTCAAACGTCACTCGGCCCTGCAAGAGATCAAACGTGAACTTCCCGAGATCGTAAAAAGTCGCCCCGGCCCGGGACAGTCCGCGACCGTGCAGGTCGCAACACCGGAAGAGTTCGGTAAACGCTACCCGCCCGGAACGAAGGTCTTCGTGCCCTCGCTGAATCAGGACGGCATCATCCAATCGCTGCCGAACGGGAAAGGCGAAATCCTGGTGCTGTCGAATTCGATCCAACTGCGCCTGCCGTGGACCGAGCTGCGGCCCCCGCAACACGCCGTGAACCCGACCGCGGAGCTCGTGCGACGCAGCTCAGGCCAGGTGACCGTCGCACTGTCCGACGCGGACCGCACGCTCGATCTGCGCGGCATGACCGTCGAAGAAGCGATCAGCTCGCTCGAGATGGGACTGGATAACGCCGCGAACTCGCAGGAAGACCGCATCAAAGTCATCCACGGTCACGGCACCGAGGCTTTGAAAAAGGCGGTGCGGACTTACCTCTCGCGCAGCGTTTACGTAAAGAAATGGAAAGCCGGCTCGCCCGAGCAAGGTGGCGACGGCGTGACTTGGGCCGAACTGGGTGAAGGAGAACGTCCATGACCGAGGCCGAATTTTTCCAAGCGGGGCCGGAGCTGAAAAATACCTTCGAGGCCGACGCACTTTTGCGACGGATCCTGGGCTTCCACACGGGCGGGGAATTTGGAAAATTCGCGCCGATCCTGCGCGATCTTGGGGAACGCGCGGCGACCGATATGCTCGCGGCCGCGCGGGTCGCCGAGACGTCTCCGCCGGTCCACGTCCCCTTCGATCCGTGGGGGAACCGCATCGACCGCATCGACGTCTCGGACGCCTGGAAAAAGATGGAACGTCTGGCCGCCGAGTACGGCGTCGTCGCCACCGGTTATGAGCGCCGTCAGGGCGAGTTCAGCCGGGTCTTCCAGATGGCGCTTCTATATCTTTACCATCCGTCGAGCGCGCTTTTCAGCTGTCCTTTGGCCATGACCGACGGCGCGGCGAAAGCCATCGAACTTTACGGCGATCATTTCGAAATGAAGGTCGCCTTCGATCATCTGACCAGCCGCGATCCCGCGAAGTTCTGGACCTCGGGACAATGGATGACCGAGCGCACGGGCGGTTCCGACGTGGGTTTGAGCCAAACGATCGCGCGCGCCGGTTTGGACGGCGAGTACGCGCTCAGCGGAACGAAGTGGTTCACGTCGGCCACGACCTCGCAGATGGCGATGACGCTCGCGCGGATCACGCCCGCAATCGATGCGAAGAATGAACTATCGCTCTTTTTCATGCGTACCCACGACGATCGCGGACGTCTGCGGAAAATTAAGATCCACCGCCTGAAAGACAAGCTGGGAACGAAGGCGCTGCCCACGGCGGAACTCGCGCTCGAAGGCACGCCCGCCCGCCTCGTCGGCGGCCCCGGCCAGGGCGTCAAAAAAATCGCGAGCCTTTTCAACGTCACCCGCATCTACAACGCCGTCTGCTCGGTGGGCTCGATGACCCGCGGGTTGCAACTGGCGGAGGACTACGCGAAAAAACGCGTCGCCTTCGGCGGAACCCTCGCCGCCAATCCCCTGCATATGGAGACCTTGGCGGAGCTCGCGACCGAAAAGGCCCTCGCGACGCTCTTGATTTTCAAAACCGCGACCCTGTGGGGTCGCGAAGAGATGAAGCTCGCGAACGCCGAAGAATCCACGCTGCTCCGACTGCTGACGACGCTCGCGAAATTGTCCACCGGGAAGAGCGCCGTGCGCGTCGCCTCGGAAGTGTTGGAGAGTTTCGGCGGCGCGGGTTACGTCGAGGACACGGGACTGCCCGTGCTGTTACGCGATTCGCAGGTCTTCCCCATCTGGGAGGGCACCACGAACGTGCTGTCCATGGATATCCTGCGCGCCTTCAAAAAAGAAAACGCGGGAACCATTTTTCACAATGACGTCACCGCCCGCCTGAAAAAGATCGATCCTTCGGGCATGGACCCGGGCCTTTCAACCTTGCGCCACGATCTGGAGCGCGTCAGCCAATGGGTCGGTACGCAGTCGCCCGAAATCCTGGCCTGGAACGCGCGCAAACTCGCGCTGGCTTTGGCGCAGATCTACACGCGTTCGCTGGCTTTCGAGTTCGCGCTCGCCACCGGGCATCCCTTCGACCGTGAAGTCGCGCGCCGCGCGGATCGCCCCGTCGACTTTCACCCCCGCGAAAAGGCGGAAGAAGCGGGCCTGGCCGCCCTCTTCCGCGAGGAGACTCCTTGAAACTGTTTTGGACCCTGCTTTTGATCCCCGGACTGCTCTTCGCGCAAACGCCGTCGGTTTCGCCGTCACAGTCGCCGCAGTCCACCCCGACCCCGAAACCCACGGACTTCCCGAAGGACTACTACGACTCGCGCGAACGCTTCCGCTCGGCTTGCCCCGTCTCTCCCGACGAGAATACGGTCTGCGAGATCTTCCCCGTCGATCCGCAAAACGACTTCAGCGTCGACAGCCTTTTCTGGCGCGCGGAAAATTCTAAAAAGATCCTCGTCCTGGTTTCCGGCGTTCACGGGATCGAGACCTACGCCGGCGCGGCCGTCCAACGCGATTTCGTCGAGGAAAACCTGTCGCGCTTTCTGGATCAAGGCATCAGCGTTTATCTGGTGCACGCGCTGAATCCTTACGGTTACGCGAACAATTCCCGCGTCACCGCGAACAATGTGGATCTGAACCGCAACTTCCCCTCCAAGCAGGACGCCGACTGGAAACCCAACGCGGGCTTTCAGAAATTGAAAGAGATCCTGGCCCCCGAAAACATCTCGGGCCCCGGTTGGTTCTCGTTCTTCGGATTCTCGTTCAAACTGCTGTGGCGAATCGCGACCTTTCAGTTCACCGTGGACGAAATGAATCAAGCGATCGCCGGCGGTCAACGCGAAGAAGCGCGGGGACTTTTCTACGGCGGCACGGCGCCGGAACCCCAAGTCGAATGGCTCAAACGCCAGTTGGACGAAAAACTCCAAGGCTTTGAAGAGGCGCTTTTGATCGACATTCACACGGGCCTTGGCGAACGCGGTGTTTTGCACCTGATGCCCAGTGACGAGCCCGCCCCCACCGGCGCGGATCTACGGGCGCGACTCTTCGGGACGGAATCCAATGAGGTCTACAAAATCACCACCGAAGCGACGAAGGGATTCTATTCGGTCGCGGGGGACTTCTTGGACTTCGCGGAAGAGCGCGGACCCGAGGGCCTGAAAACCGCCGCGATGACGATGGAGTTCGGCACCAAGGGGACCTCGATCCCCGCGCAGCTCGGCTCGCTGCACACGATGGCGAGCGAGAACGCGCGCCGGATTCTGCCGTGGACGCAAGAGCGCGACATCGCCGCGTCGCGAGCGGATTTCATGGAACTCTTCGCGCCGCAAGATCTCGAATGGCGGGACGGAATTCGCAATAAAGGCCGGGCGTTTTTCCAACAGGTCCTGACCCGCTGGAGCGCGCAGCCATGACGCCCGCGCACGCCCGTCTGAATCGGATCGTCCTGGCGCTGTACTTGGCCGGCGGTTTTCTGTGGCTATTTCCGGGCGTGAAGCTCGAGCTGTTACGCTACGGCGAACTGACCGATGGACGATATTTTCTGGGGTACTTTCCGAACGTCATCCCGCTCTTGCCGATTCACTGGGGCATTCAGTCGGTCACCTTGGCCGGTGCGCTCTACGCGCTCCTGCTCCCATGGCGGCGTTTACTTTCCGTCGTCCCTTGGTTGATCGCCTATACGCTGCTCGCGTTGATCGACGTCCGGGTTTTGATTCTGACTCCGGGCGCGATCAGTTTGATCGCGCTGCTCGTCGGTTACGGAATCTTCGGCGTGATGGACGAGATCCGCCCGCGCCCGCGGTTTCCCTTCACGCTCCCCCGCTGGGCTTGGGGATTCTGGGTGCTGTTCCTGATCTTGAGCGTTTTTCTCTTCGATCCGATGCTCACGGTGACGGTCGCGGTGCTCTTCAACCCCGCCTGGGTGAAACCGCGCGGACAGAAAGCCGACCTCACGGTTTTCTTCGACGGACACTGCGGACTTTGCAACCGCACGGTGGATTTCCTGATTCGCGAAGACGCCGAATCGCGCCGCCTGCGTTTTGCGACCTTACAGGGACCCACCGCGGACCTGTGGCGCATGAACGGTCGCTTGCCCGCAACCAAAACGACGGCCGCGGACGATCTTGAAAGTTTGCTGGTGGTTTGGGGCGAACGAACGCTCGACCGTTCGGACGCGGCGCTGGCGATCGGCGAGCATCTGGGGGGCCTGTGGCGAGTCTTCGCGATCCTTGCCCGCGCGGTTCCGCGTCCCCTGCGGGACGGCGTGTACCGGCTGGTGGCGCGGCATCGCTACCGCTTCTTCGGCCGCCGCGAGACCTGTCGCCTGCCGACCAAAGAAGAGCGAAGTCTTTTTATCTAGAGGGATTCTTGTTTCAACCGACGTGACGGCGCTTGCGCCGCCGCGGGCCGCTGCTGCACGTAGTCCGTGCGCAAATAAGGCATGCGGTGCGCGCCCAAACGTTTCACCATCATGGGGACACGTTTCACGCCATTCGTTGTCCCGGCCAGATCACGCTTCAACACCTGCGACACCGGACCCTGGTAAGCTTGGGTCACGGCCGTCGACGGCTGCGTCGTCAGCGTGGTCCCCGTGCCGGTGGTGGTCACCGTCGTCGTCGCGGTGTTCGCGGCGAGCTGCTGCTGGTACTGAAGCTCGGCGTATTTGCGGTCGGTTTCGTTGCGGTCTTGGATGATTTTGTAAACCAAGAAAGCCGCGGCGATCCCCGCGCCCACGAGCGCGATGGTCGGCAGATTGTCTTTGAAGCTCGAACCCGTATCGGTGCGCGCGCTGGTCGGCGTGACGTTCGCCGGCGCGACGGCGGGGACCGTGGTATCGACCGGCGTGGGATTATTCACCGCCGCCACGGGCGTATCGCGGACCGGAGTTTCCGCCACGCGCGCCGGCGGCTCTTCCGAAGCCGTGCGCGGCACGCGGTCCTCGGACTTCCCGTTATTCGGAGTATCCGCCACGACGCGATTCGGCTCGCCGGTCAGGTTGAAGGCGACTTGGTTCGTGTGTTTTTTGATGTCGGCGACGACTTCACGCAAAGAGGACATGACGCCCGTCTTGGGGTTCGTCTCGTCCGCGCCCCAGATCAGGCCGACGGCGTTCCCGTTTTTGTCGTAAAGCACGCTTCCGGAATTTCCCGAGATCACGGTGGCCCCGATGGTTTCGTAGCCGGTACCGCCGTTGGGCAGGCTTACCGGAGCGCCCATCTTGCCTTTGGCGTGACGTTGCTTGCCGGGGTTCTGCAGATCGTGGGTGACGAGGGTGATGTCCTCGCCGGTTTTCAGTTCACGGTCGGCGATACGTACGGGTGGGACTTTCGCGCCGATCTCGGGGCAATTGAAAACGGCGTAATCGAGCTTCGCGCTGCGCGCGACCGGCTGGGGTTTGCAATTCGTGATTTCGATCTTTCCGCCCTGACGGTAGAACACGAGTTTCACGCCGCCGCGATCGACGCAGTGGTTGTTGGTGACGATGTGGTTTCCGTCGACCACCCAGGCATTGCAACCGCTGGCGCCCATGTGGAAAACGCCGCTCGACTCGCCGACGGCGCCGATGCGCGGGCCTTCGACCGGGGTCTGACGTTGTTCGCCGGTATCGGGGATCGTCGCCCCGTCCAACGGGGTCGCGGTATCGACCGCCGCGAACGCGGAAGAGAACGACAAAATTCCCGAAATGAGACAGATCCCGAACGACAGCGACAGACGAGCTGATTTCATACCTGAAGGAAGAGCAAAGCTCACGCCGGAACGTGGGCCAACGGTGCGATTCCCAGGGCTTTTTGTGGACGGACCGTCAGCGCGGAACGCGCAGCCGTCTAAAGCCTGGTCAGGGGCGCGTCTGCTCGCGGAACTGACGACGGGCCTCTTGATCGTACCTGTCGGCGAACTCCCGCAGCGCCGTTTGGAAAGCGGCGGAGTCCTTCTCGGCGAAAGCGCGGTAGGGCTCGGCCGGAGTCTGGGCGCCATGACGGCGCCCCAGGTAGTTCGCGAAGTATTCCATTTCTGCGAGCAGCATGCGGCGACCCTCGCGGTCCTGTGCGGACGGCAGGTCCGTGCGGAAGTGTTTCTTCACACGGGGACGAAACCAAAAATTGCGGCCCCCGCTTTTGATGATACCGTATTCGGGGCGCCGCTCGCCCCAGTAGGCCTCCATCAATTCCGGTAAACGTTCCGCGGCGTCTTTTTGCGGCGACCAAAAACTCAGGGCCGGTTCGCCGAGTTCTTTCGCTTCGAAGATCCGAACGCCGCCATCGTTTCGCAGCAACGTCCACACGCGCAAGAAGCCCTGACTGCCCCCATCCACGCGACGTCGCGAAGCCGAACTCATCACGTCGGACTCAAACAAACGGCCCAGTACGCCCGCCGTTTCCTCAATCAAGGCGCGCTCGGCGGGGGTTGATTCCTCAAGCTTCGTCAACCCTAGACGTTCGAAGTTCAGCGCCTCGCCGTCCGTGTTTTTCTCTAAGAACTCGCGGTCGCGTTTCGCGATCTTTTTGTCGGTCAAACGGATGACGTCGGCGATCCGCGAAGGTTTATCGTCCTTCTTTCCGCGCAGGCCACGGGTATAGGCCTTCAAAAGCGGCCCCACGTCCACTTGCGCATCGATCGCTTTCACCGTGACCAAAAACCGCGCGACGTCGAACGCGAAAGGTCCGCGACCTCCGTCATCCAGATCCATGAAATCCACTTTCAGATGTTTGTCGCTTCGGCGCGCGGCCATGTTTTGGTAATGAAAGTCACCCGTGATCAAACCTTCGGTCAGAATCGCTGCGTTCTCGGTCGGAACCTCTTTGGCGGTCTGGCGCGCGAAGGCCCAGAAGTGACGCGGGTTCGTCCGCAGGGACATGAAATAGTCGACCGCGGGCTTCCAACGCAGGCCCGCTTCGGGATGATGAACCTGCCGGCAAAGGTATCCCGCATGCGCGGGCACGAACGAACACAACGTCAGTAAAAGAAAAAGTCCGCCCGTGAAGTTCAAAGGACTTTGATTCTACCAAATTCCGCCGCGCCCCTCGAATGTCATGACCCCGCACGGTCATTTTTTCAGAGGGAAAAACGCAAAAACCCGAAGGGAGGGCCCTTCGGGTTTTAGAGGTCCGGAAACCTTAAGGTTTACTGCAAGGACTGCAGGAAACGGTCGGACGCCAGGAAGCCGTCCAGATTCATCAGCGGGGCGCGCGAGTAACCGAGGTTGATCGGTGCGCTGTCGGGCTGATCGATGTACGCGCTCGACAAGAGCATGTCGATGGTGATCGGCTGCGTGCTGCGGATCACCAGGCGTTCGTTCTGGGTGACCTTCCCTTGGTAGTTCCGCATCTGAGTTTGAGCGTTGTACCATTCGTTGCCACGATCGGTGTCACGGCACGAAGCGAGTTCTTCTCCGCTCGCACCCCAGCGCTTCTCGGCGCAGTGGTAGGGATCGAAGCTCATCTTGTTCAGGCGCAGCAGAACATCCGAGAACCGCAGCGTCTGACGGCGACCGTCGGATTTGGTATAGGTGATCTGGCATTTGTTATCCATCTCACGCAGTTCGCGACGAAGGGTGTCGCGGTAAGCGACGTTGTTGCCGCCCCGGAAACGAACGCCGGTGCCTTTGGCTTTCACAAGCGCCCACTGATTGGTTGCGGCGCGCGCGATATCGTTCACCGAGGCACGCATACGACCGTCGCGTCCGGGAGACGACTGCTGCTCCCAAGTCTGCTCATCCGTGCTGAAGATATTCACGGGAAGCGCCGAGGGGTGCGGCAGACGCGGAGTTCCCGCATTGATCGCAACATCCACGTCCTTCACGCGCTGTTGCATCTCGGTGCAGAGAGAATCCATCAGACGTACGACGGCTTCGTCCGCCTCGATCCAGACGCCCTGTCCACGCAGGTTCTGGCCCAAGTAATCGAAGAAACCGGTACTGTTAAAGGCGGATTTCCAAGCCACGGGACTCACCGAAGTGTCCGGAGTCACCATCGAATTGATACCGAAGTACTGCTCCAGGGAATACTTGCCCGAAGCGATGAGCTCTTCGTTCGACTCGGGAACGACGCGGGCACCGAAAATTTCACCGTCGTAATTCCGTTGTCCGCCCACCGCACGCATATTGCGGAAGCGGTAGAAGCCCAAGCCGTGCTCGGGACGCGAGCGATCGAGCGTTGACGGTTTGATGATCTTATACGTCAACGACCCGTCGGGGTGCGCGTCGATGAAATGAATCGTTCCGTTACGATCCACGTCGAACACCAGACCGATATGACCGGTCGAGTGAATGATCGTGCCGACCTTAATCCCGTCTTTATTCATCTTCACGGGATAAGTATCGAGCGTGACGCGCGAGGGGTTCATCGGGCCGACGCGGAAGGTCCGGGTCGAAACGACGTCGAAGATCGACTCGAGGTACTGCTCGATGTGGCGGCCTTGTCCGGCTTTCGCGGGGATATTGTTCCCACCGCGCGAAGTCGCGACGTTACCGTAGGGCGAGTTGTCCAAACGTCCGTTCTGCAGCGACTCGGCCAGATCGTCTTCGCGGTTCGCTTCCGAAGCGACGGGCGCTTTCAAAAGTTCCAGGCCCGCGACGATACCGAAGGGCAGTTCCAGTTTTTGCGCGACGTAGGCGCGTGCGAAGTAAGGGAAATCCGCGCAGTCCGAATACATGATCAAACCCGGAGCGTCGGTGTGGATGAACATATTCGCCGTTTGGCTCTTCATGCAGCCTTTGACGGTCGAGCACTTGCCGGCTTTCACGGCCTCGCCCATTTGTTGGACGAACATGCCGAAGACGTTTTCATCTTCTTCGGTCCACTCGGTGCGCGAAACGCGGATGCGCTGACCCGAAGCCGGCTGGCTACGGAACTCACCGATGATCGCTTGCTCTTTTTCTTTCGCGGTCATGCCTTCGGTGTTCAACCGGGGCTGTTCACGTTGCGCGGGAGTGATATCGAGGGGCTGACCACGTTGGCTCGCCCAAGGATCGACTTGGCGCTGTTGCTGCTGCTGACGACGCTCCATTTGTTCGCGGCGCTGACGCTGTTCCCAAGTTTCGGGTTGATAGCGACGTTCGCGACGGGGCTCTTCACGGCGACCGAAGATGCCGAAGATATCCAAATTGAGCTGCGCGTTCGCGCGGATCGATGTGAAAGTGGTTGCCGCGGCCAAGACTCCCAGAGTCAGGTGACGCAGGCTCGAATTGTTCTTCATTCGGTCCTCCTAAATTTTTGCTTCCGCGGCCTGTTTTGCGAGGCCCATGCCCCTCCTTCCCCGGATTTTCAAAAATGATGTAACTATATAAAATTACTTCATATTCCAACCCCCTCACCGGAGCTTAAGGACCTCCATTGTGGGCGACGTGGCGGCTAACCTTTGGGCGAAAAGGACGCTTCCGGTCACCTCCTTTTCTTCAGGGTTTTGGCCACGCGATTGCACTTTCATCCTTATATGACGTCCTCTTCACGCTGCTTGATCCATGCGCTGCTTCTGATGACCTTTTCCGTCGCCCTGTCGGCGCACGCGACAACCGTTAAGCTCCCGCCGCCCGTTGAGGACTACGTCGAAAAGCGTCTGCGGGATTGCATGATCTATGAAGACAAGGCCCTCGAGGTGTGCGAGGTGGAGCTGCGCCGACGCTACAAGAAGGTCCCTTACCTGAGCGGCGCGCAGTTTCTTCAACGTATGGCCGCGAACAAAAACTATCTCAAAAGCCTCAGCGTCGTCAGCGAAGCCCAACTCGAAGAAATTACGCAGACTTTACGCGCGCTGCCCATCGACTACTTTGAAGAGATCGATGGCTGTATGGGCCGGGCCGAAACGATGTCATACGTCCTGGCGAAAAAGCAAATTTTCGTCGGCAACGTTTTCGCGCGCGGCATGATCCGGGTCGAATCCCGGCACCTGCCGGTCACGCCCGCCACCATCCAGTGGGGATTCCACGTCGCGCCCTTCATCATGGTGAAAAACGCGAACGGCAAGATCTATCCCTACTCTTTGGATTTGACGCTTTTGAATGGCACGCCCCGTCCCCTCAATGAGTGGCTCGCAAAACTGGAAGCCGCCGGCGGCTCCCTGCTCGAGCTGCATGCGCTCAAATCATTCGAATCCTCGCCAACCGAACCGGGCGAAGACGTCGTCCGCTCATGGAAGGACCGCGAAGTCAGTCTGATCGAGGCGCGCCTGCGGGAGCCTCCGTACCGCACGATCCACCGTGGATCGCCCTTACGTTTGGACTTGGCCGAAAGCTTCCTGAAAACTCTCGAGGCGACGCCGCTGTTGATCAGCAATCCTTACGAACGTCAGTACGAAGATCCTGAAGCCACGTCCTTCGCGAAATCCTTCGGCGACGCCAAGCTTTCCGAAATCCGTGAGCGCATCCGCACGGAGCTCCGCTGCGAACAGAATCAAAGTACCGAATGTGCGGTCTACTACCGCGACGAAGCCGATCACGGCTTCTGCCGGCTCCAGATATCCCTTCCCCGCACCGAAGAAGGTCCGCTTCGCGTCGCCTGTTTTCCATTTGATCGCTGACGCTGGCCGTCCCGGGGCGCTCAAGTTTGGCCTTTCCAGGAAATGAACGGCAATCTATTCCTTCCACGGCTTGGCCCGAAATTTGGAGAAGGCGCCTGTCACCACTGGAAGGAGTCGACCATGACATTGAGTCGTTGGAAATCCGTCGCGTTGATCGGCGGACTGTTATTGAGTGCCCCCTCGGTTTTCGCTCTTGCCGTCAAGCATGACAGCGTCGCCGCAAAGGGTTGTTTGAATATCGTCAGCCTGAGTCAGGCCGAAAGCGCGCTCGCGCGTTTCAACCTGACGACCGAAAATGCGAAGGAGTCTGAAATTCGCGCGTTGGGTACGGGACTGATGTGGATCGAGGATCTCAACGGCGATCGCCCTCTCGCGATGGCGAAGGGTCCGGGCTCACGCCCCTATCCGTTCATCTTCAAAAACAATGGTAAGAACTCGCGCCAAACCGGATCGGGAATCGAAATCGCCCGTCAAGGGGCGAAGCAATTCGGTTCGAACGTCGCGCAACTCGTGCATGAGCTGGGTCACTTGGTCGGTAATCAAGGCGCCTACGCCATGTACCGTCAGCAGGTCGGCTCTGCTCCTTGCGTTGTCTCGGGATACTCGGATGACAAATTCAATGAGCAGTTCGCGGAAGTTTTCGCGGCCTTCGTGACCAAACCCGAACTCATCGCGGAAAGCAAATCGGCGGCATGCAAGAAGGCCTTCAAGTTCTTCTCGCAGACCCTCTTCGCCACCGGCGAACGCGCCCGTCAGTGCAAAAACAATGATGGGATTCTCGATCAGTAGGATCGGAAAGATCCCACAGACCGTAAAATAAAAAAAGCCGCGGTTCATGGCCGCGGCTTTTTCGTTCATCTCGAATCAAAGTCTAACGTTTCAGTGCGGGGGCCGATTCACTCTCGGCGGTCGTTTTCATGGGGGCCCCGCAAGTGCCTTGCGCTTCGAGCGCCAGTCGCGAAACCGAAACTTCCGCCCAGGACTGTTTCTCGGGAACCACGCAGGTCGCGGATTTCGCCGGGGCGGGAGGCGTCGTCAGATCCGCGCTGACCGTCGGGAGCGGACGATTCTCATAACCGGTGGTCGCGGATTCCGCGAAGGCGAAACTGGACGCCAGGACCGCCAAAGCCAAAACGAGAGTTTTCATGGGAACCTCCGGGGTCCAATCTACCCGGGTCCCGCCACGCGCACAAGGGGTTGGGCTCGTCTTACACGGTCCCCTCAACGAAAAAACCCGGGCGCGGGGCCCGGGTTTTCGTTTTAAGCGGCATTGGATTCGCTGATCGTACCGGGCTCTTGGGGCCACTGCTTTTCCAGGATCGGGACTGCGGCGTCCGTCAAAGTTTTCAGGAAAGGCGAGCCACGACGGGGACGAGCTTTCGTCAGGTATTCACCGAAGAGCGCACGCCGCTTCTCGGGCATCTGATTTTGCAAACGCTCCAGGACGGCCGCCGGACCGACCCAGCAATCCGCCAGCGACTGCGCCGAGACCGAATTCATGATCTTCACGCAATCTTCCGCCGGCAGAAGCGCCAACCACACAAGCGAAGGCAGTTTCCGCGCCACCTCGGCCGACACAAGATAAGGCTGCTCGAAGAGCAACATTTCGTCGTCTTCCGAAAGGGACGAAATCTGCAGCTGCATCGGGAGCGCCCGGGCCGCCGACTTCACCGTCGGAATCTGCACGGCCGAACCGCGCGCGCCGCCGCGATTGAAGTCGATACGATCGCGTAACGAGACGTTCACCGACTCTTTACGCATGGACGAGATCCCCCACCAGACCAATTTGTTGGTGGAAAGAACGCGCATCAAATCGTCGTTCGAAATATTTTCGAGCGGCGTCGGATATAGATAGAACGGATCGTTGTGGTAACGCTCTTCACCCGCTTGGGTCAGCGAGAAGTGCTCAACGTAGGCCCCCAACTCAGGCCAAGACTGCAAAAGCTCCGTCTTTTTGGAGGGGGAAATCTGCGCCCAGATCCAGTTCGCGTAAGCGTCCTTTTCGCACCAGTAGCAGTCCGAAAGGATCGCTTTAAGCGAAACCACGCCCATATCGTCCATCGTCGGTCCACCCGCGATCGCGCCGGTCCCCGCACTGCCCCCACCACGCGTCGTTTCGCGACTCGCCGCCGCCAGTTCGGGCAACATCGAAGGCGCATTACCTCCGCCCGTGTCGATTTTGATTTCACCGATTTTGGTCGCCAGTCCCTTGAACGCGCGCATCAGCATCGCGATCATCATCACACTCACGACGAGGATCACCGAACCCACGCTTCCCGCCAAGATATAAACCAGGCGGTAAAGATGTTCGGAGTACTCCATCGAAATTTTTTGCAAACTATCGGCCTGAATATTGGCGGACTCTTTGCGTTTCTTCAGAATTGCGGAAGTCGCGTCGTCGATTTTCGAGATCGTAACTTGGCCCTTCTTGGTATAGGGTTTGACCGCGGATTCGATGATGCGCGAGACCTCATCCGGAAAATTTTCTACCGAGGAATAGATTTGTACACGTACGGAATCGACATCCGAGTCTTCTACGCGGCCCGCCTGCTCGACGGTGAAAAATCCGAAAACCTCCATCCCCGTTACGGGCAGATTGGTATTCACACGACGCGGAGTCACGTTCACGATGACCATCGCTTCCGGATCCACCGGTTGCACGATGCTCTTGATCTTAATCGTCAAGTTCGTCTCGAGCTCCATGACGGTGCTCAGGGGCGCCGCCAAGGCGATCTGGGTGCTGAGGAACAGCGCCGCCATCATTATGGGTTTCCATCGGACGCGGATCACGGATCCTCCCTTTTCAGACTCACCACGATCGTCAGGCTACGGGTATTACGCGAAAATTCCGCGCCCCCCTGAGCCGACAAAGTCGCCGGCTTGATGCCCATTTCAATCGCCCGTTGCAATGCGCGCGAAGCGCGCAGGGAACTCAAATCAAAGTTATTGGCGAGCGTACGTCCCCGGCTCGCCCGCAATTGTTTTTCATCGGTGTGACCCACGAAAGCGACGTCCACGCCGGCCTGGTAGGGCTTCAGGCGATCGATGACTTCATCGAGGCTTTTCATCATGTCACCCGTGAGCATGTACTTTCCGGGACCGTAGATGTTCTCCGGGAAATGCAGGATGAGCTTGCGCCCTTCCACGCGGGTCTCGGTCTCGAAACCCGGAAGTTTCATCACGAATTTCTGCAGGCCTTCGAGGCCTTCCGCCGCTTGGCCGACCTTATCGCCCACGCGGACCTGTTCCACGACGTTACCGCCCGCCTTCTCGCGGTCACCCGCGGCGGCTTTTTTTCCGGACAGAAGATCGATCAAATCGTCCTTTTCGGACTTGTTATCAATCGAGAAGAACACGACGAAGAAAGCCAGCAGGACCATCAACATGTCCGCGTACGAGACCGCCCAGGATTCCTCGGCGTGAATCCCGGAGTCACCGCTCGTCCTCCGCTCGACGCGGAGTTTTCTGGGCTTTTTACGCAGCTCGCTCATTCAGCTCCTCGCGAATCAAAATGACCGGTTCACCCTGATTGATCAAAAGCAAAACTTCATAGATGTTTTCCAGAACGCGCACGTGACGGACGTGACGGACGTGCAGCCGATCCGCTAAAGGCGCGAGCAGTCCGTTGGCCACGATCAACCCGAAGAACGTCGCGGTCATGGCGGCCGAGAGGGAGGAACCGATCTTGTCGCGGTTCTGATCGAGGGCCGAGAACAGGCTGATCATACCCATGACCGTACCGGTCATCCCCAGAACCGGCGGATATTTCGCCAAGTTCTTCAGGGCGTGAATCGCGTCGTTTTGCTTCGATTCGAGTTCACGGCGCTTCTGCGAAAGCAGCACGATGAAAAGATCAGGATCGATACCCTGTCCCCACAGCTCGTGCGCGTATTCGATCATCGGATGCGTGTGACCCGCGACCTCTTTCGAGCGGTCTTCGGCCAGCTTGACCAACTGCTCCTGAAAATCTTTGACGCTTTCGTCGCCTTTGACGGCGTCAACGAAGGTGTGCCAAAGCGACTTCATGATTCCCAACGGCGTCGAGAAAATCGCGATGGTGAAGGTTCCCCCGATCACGAGGATCATGGAGTGCATGTTGATATAGTCTTTCGTCGAACCTTCGAGCGAAGCGATGATCACACCGAGCGTCAGTAAAAAGCCGATTCCTAAGCTCATTGTCCTTCTCCGCCCAACGATTTGATGAACTTACGACCTTCTTCAAAGTCCGGGTGCGCTTTCAAGCCAATGCTGGCCGCCGTGCGCGCGTCGGACTTACGCCCTTGTAGGAAGTAGACCGAGGCCTTGATGAATTCGAGAAATGCGACCTTGGGGTATTTCGATTGCAGCTGCTGCACGCGCGTCATCGCGTTGTCGTAACGTTTCATGCGCAGCTCGGTACGCACGTCCTCGATACCTTGAACGATCTCGGAAACGTACATGCTGATTTCACCTTGCACCAAGTGCGCGGTCGCGTCCTTGATCGTGGGCGGATTCAACTTCAACTCACTAAGACCGTCTTTGATCGGCACGATCATCATGGGAATATGGCCGTCCAACTGAACGATCTTCGGCTCATTCAAAGTCACTTCGATCGATTCCTGAGCTTTCAGGGGCGTCTTCGTTTGCGAGACGGGATCGAACACTTCACCCACGGCCGGAACTTGCAGCTTCACCTGGAATGTCGAACTCAAAAAGGCCTGTGCGGGAGTCTGCGTGAAAAGCGCAGCGCCCACCATCATCCAAATTAAGGATCGCAAAGAAGAATGCGTTTTCGACATAGTGATGCCTCCGTAAATCTTTTCGGCAGTTAAGACCGTCGGCTAAGTCTAGTTGTGGAATTATTGCCCTGAAAATTCATGCATTTACGAGTTAACCCCAAGACCTTCGACGCGCGCGTAAGCGATCCCGTCGCGACCAATGGCGAGTCAAAAGCACGACGGACGTCGCGATGTCGCGACGTCCGTCGTGTCCAGTTTTAACTTAAGTCTATTCAGCCTTGAAAGAAGGCCTTCAGGCGACGAATGAAAGCGGACAACCAAGTGGCGCCGCTGTCCTGAATCTTTTGATCGAGAACTTTTTCGACGTCATTGGCGCGCACGACGCCTTCGATCATCTGCCCCTCGATCCACAGCGTGGGATTCGCGAGGATGCCCACGCCGCGAGCGTAAGCCAAATGCTGGTTCACGAGTTCGCGGCTGCGGCCCTCGAGTAGACACTTCTTGAACTCGTCCACGTCGAGCTTGTTCGCCCCCACCCATTCGTAAAAGCGGTTTTCATCGACCTGTCCGCGAAGTTCCGCCAACTGATTCAGGAAGTCGATGGACTTGCCGCGCTTTTGCCCGTCCACGCACAACGAAGCCTCGCTGAACAAGCGCGCGATGCCGTCGCCCGTATTGAAGTTGTGGATGACGTTGAGCTTCAGGTAGCCATCGTGCTCTTTCATGATATTTTTGAGCAACTTCAAGGTCTCTGGGCAATCCGGGCAGGTCGAACCGGTGAACGCCACCACCGAAACCGGAGCGTCCCCGTAACCGAGCACCGGCTGCCACTCCCCGCTCAATTTCAAATTCGCGTGGGGAGGTTTCACCGAAGTCTTGATGGGACCGTCGACCAGATGATCGGCGACGTACTGCTCGATCGCGCGCTGTTCTTTACGCCCTTTCATCGATGCCTGCAGATTCAATCGGGCCGCGTCGTCAAAGTCGTTCAGACTCGAACCGATGGACTTCAGGTAGGTTTCCATCTCGGCCGTCGTGGAATCGAAATTTTTCCCGGCGAGAATTTTCTGATTCACGAAGTCCTGCAGGTTCGAACCCTGCTTTTCGGCCTCGGCGTTCACCAAGATCCGCGCAAGCTGCTGCTGCATTTGCGACATCGTTTCAAGGTAACGACGTTGCTCGATCGACTGCATCAGTCCGTGCTGCATTTCGACATCGTCGCGAGTCACGCGTACGCCGCGACCCTCGGCCAAAAGATTCGCATCCTCGGTCGTCGCGTATTCGATCCCCAATCCCGCGACCGGCTGACGATCGAAACGGATCAGAATGTCTTTCAACGGCGTTTCACTCTCGGGAAGGAAAATCTTTACGACCGCTCCGCTCGCCCGCGGCGCAGCGGGCGCCGCCGGACGGGTCCGTCCGTGGCGAACTTCGACTTTTTCGGTCTCAACCTTCGCCGCCGCCGGGGCCTCTTCCACCACTGACGCGCTGGCACCGCGGTTCAATTGCCACTTCTCGACGACTTTCAGATACGCCTGCCCGATCAGAAAATCGTTCGTCAGGCGATCAAGATCCTTGATGACTTGGGACTTATCCAGAATTTGCGCCTTGGTCACTTTGATGCCGTTCACTTCCGCAAGCAGCGCCGGGTCGCCCAAATCCGCAGATACGAAGCGTATCGGCGCGTCTTCCAAAGCGAAGCCGGTCTTTTTACCGCCGGTGCAGCCCGCGATCAAAGCCATTGAAGTCACGGACAAAGCAAAACGCATTGAGTGGCGCATGGGTGGTTCCCCCTTGGAAAAGCAGTCTTTCCATTTTGCGCCGGGACGGAAAACGAATCAACCCGCGGCCTAGGCCACGGGGCGAAACGGAAGATGGAACTCGACCTTAGAAGGGAGCGGGCAAGGCTTGCGGGATCCACGCGCGCTCGAAGTCACCAAACGCGTTGTACCAGTTATTTCCCCAGCAGCGGATCTCTTGTGCGTCCGTGCGGGCGCAAGCGCGGTAGCGACCCATTTCGATGTCGGTAAAACTGTAGGTCGAGTCGATCTGGACCGGGACGTCGGCATTGACCGCAAGCTCACCCGCGATCCCGTCGACCCATCCTCCCCAGCACATCAGCTCGCCCGTCGCGCGGATACCACAACTGTTGACCTCGCTGACCGAAACTTTCGTGTAAGCGCTCGTATCCGAAGTCAAAGTCGGCGTCGATTGGCTGCTCGACGCATTGTTACCGATCTGGCCCGTCGTCCCCAGTCCCCAGCAGACAACGCGGCCGCCGGTCGCGCGGATCGCGCACGCGTGATTCGTGGCCACCGCAACGTCAAGGTAGCTTGTGCCGGACGTGATGACCAACGGCGTGTTGCGGTTCGTTCCGCTGCCGTCACCAAGCTGATCATTGTTATTACGTCCCCAGCACTTCAGCGCGCCGCCGGTGGTGATTCCGCACGTCGACTGGTATCCGACTTCGATTTTCGAGTAGGTCGTACCGCTATCGACCGTGACCGGCGCCGTGCGGGCCGTATTCGAGGCGTCTCCAACCTGGCCGTAGTCGTTACGTCCCCAGCAGCGGAGGGTTCCGCCAGTGGTGATCGCGCAGGTCGTGCGGTCGCCGATGGAAACCGACGTGAAATTGTTCGTGCCGTCGACGGCGGTCAGGCTGCTGGCCGCGAGATTCACCCCGTTCCAGCTTCCATGACCCGCACAGTACAGCTTCCCGTTCGTGCGGATCGCGCAGATATGGTAACGGCCCGTGGCGACCTGCATATAGTCGTTCGCGGCGTCGACCCAGATGTTCCCGGTCATGTCGGGCATCGAGCTGATCCCGAACATTCCCGCGGTATCCGAGCTCGAGTTCCCCGTACAACGGATCTTGTTCGTCGCGGTGATATTACACGTCGCACGTTCCCCGTAGCCTGAGTCCACGCTGTTGAACTTGCGCAGACCATCGAAAGGCGTCGGCTTGTATTTCCGGGTCACGGGTTTACCGTCGCCGGAGGTCGGCATGTACTTCTCCCAACCGCCCGACAGCACCATGTTGCTGTTCGGGGTGGCGTCGGCTTTGATCGTCGCCCACGTTTGCGTATAAGCCGTATTCACGTCCGAGAACTTACGCGAGCCCTGCACCGACGAGAAGACGGTGACGTTGTCGGCGGTCCCGATGTCATCCATCAACATCCCGTAGTTTCCCTGGCCCGTACAGCGCAGGTCATTGTTGTCGGTGATCCCGCAAGTCGTTTCGCGGCCCGCACTCACCATGATGTAGTTCACACCGCCGTCCACCTGTTGCGGTGAAGTTTGGTTGGTGCCGTTCCCGGTTCCGAGTCGTCCCGAGCCGCCGGCTCCCCAGCATCTGACTTTGGACGCGCTCGTCACGCCGCAAGTGTGCGTATCGCCCGCTGAAACCATCGTGTAGACCTGCGATTCGACAAGATTCATCGCCGTATTCGGATTCGTGGTGCCACCGCCCTGGCCCGAGCCGTTCGATCCCCAGCAGTAGACGTAGTTGTTCGAGGTCCGGATCGCGCAACCGTGGGTCGCGCCGGTCGTCAGCGAGCGGTATTTGTTCGCGTCGATTTTCCGCGGCCGGTTCACGGTCGAAGTCGCGTCCGTACGCGCTTGACGGTTATTTGAACGTCCCCAGCAATAGAGATCGTCGCTCGCGTCGATCGCGCAAGTGAATTCCGACCCGGCCGAGATTTCCTTCACGCCCGGTCCGAAAGCGGTGACGCCGTCGAATTGGGTTCCGATCGTTTGCGGTGTATTGAACGTCGCCGTGACGCCGTTCCCGAGCTGGCTGTAGTTATTGTAACCCCAGCACTTCAGAGTTCCCGAAGCGTCCGTTCCGCCGTCCGTGATCGCGCAGGCGTGGTTACCGCCGGTAGAAACTTTGCGGTAGTCATTCGTCGAGTCGATGACCACGTAGGTCTCTTGATCCGTATTCGTCCCGTTACCGACCTGACCGACGGCTCCGCGTCCCATACAACGCAGTTTTTTGTCGGCGCCGATGTAACATGCGGACAGGTAACCCGAACCTTGGCCTTGCGGCAACGATACGGGGGGACCCGAGACGCCGTCGTTGTCACGGATCAAAACGCGGTGATAGATCTTGCCCGCCGCGTGGACGTATTCGTAGTCGGCGTCGTAAGCCGCGATATCCAAGTAGGTGTCGGTTTCGTCCGTGGCGTTTTCGAGGGCTTGGAACGTCAAGTTCGCGGTCGTTTGTCCCGCGGGGATCAAGACGGTTCCGGCGGCCGCGACTCCCGATGTGTGCACGCCGTCCGCGGCGGTACCGACCGCGCGGTAGATCAAGTTGACGTCGTAGACCTTGGGCGCGCCCATTTTAACTTCGACGGTCACGGTCGAGCCCTCATTCACCGCCTGGAAGAAGCTCGTGAACTCGATGTTCGTGTCGGTCACGTCATAGACGTAGAACGGGAAGGTGTTGATCGGCGTCAAAGCCACGCAGCTCGTCTTGTTGCCGAGCGCGTCTTCCGCGGTCGCGGTGAAGCCGTACTTCCCAGGAGCCGGAATTTGCGGCAGCACGATGTCCACCGACGTCCCCGTTTGACCCGTAAAGGTCGCGTACAGATTCGGGTTGGTACAAGTCGCGTCGGTGTAGATCTTGATAATGTCGTTGTTGAAAATCCCGACGACGCGGATCGTGGGCGTCCGATTCCAGTGCACGAAACGTCCCGGGATCAGGTTCGCGATGCTCGTCAAAGTCGGCGGAGTCGTATCACGCGTGTACGTCGCGGTCGCGGTCGAGCACGCCGAAACCGTTCCCACGGAGTTCGTGCGGTTCGCGTAGTAAACGTAGTTTCCGTCCGAAGAAACCGCCGCGGTCAGCGTGATTTCGGTCTGACCCGTCGCCACCGTACCCGACGAGACCTGGCTTGAACAAAGGCCGTCGGTGAACAAACGGACGACGTCGTTCTGCGCGACGCCTTCGACTTTGATTTGCACCGAGTTGCTCGTCGCGGGCGAAGAAACCGGCAACATCCGGGTCAAAGGAGTCGGCGCGCTGGGGGCGATCCCCGTCCCGGTCACGTTCTTCGCCACCGATTGGTTGTTCGCGGCATCGAAATAATTGATCGTCGCCGTCGCGGGTTGAGTGCCCGTCGCCGTCGGCGAGAAGCGAACGATGAATGTACAAGTCGCGCCCGCATTCAAAGTCGTCAAACAAGTGCCGCCGCCGGGGAAAGCTCCGCCCGGATACGAATAAGGTGCCACGATGGTCGCACCGCTCATGGACGTCGCCGCGACACCACCGCTATTCGTGATCGTGAAAGTTTGATCCGAAGTCGCGCCGGTGACCAAATTGCCGAAATTGTGCGTTCCCGCGGGCGTGATCGCGAGTGAAGCCGGTCCTACGCCCGTTCCAGTCAAATTCCGCGAAGACTGCGTCGAAATCAATCCATCGTTGTACGTCACGTCGATCGTCGCGTTCTGCACGCCCGTCACCGTCGGCGAGAACACCATCACGACCGTACACGACAGACCTACACCCAACGAGGTCAAACAGTTTCCGCCGGTGCCGGGGAACGTTCCACCTTTGAAAGTGTACGGCGCCGAGATGCCCGAGCCACCAATCGACGTCGCCGCGACTCCACCCGAGTTCGTGACCGTCAAGGTCCGCTCGTAAGAAGCACCGGTCGCCACGTTTCCGAAGTCCAATGTGGGATCGTTCGAAAGTGTCAGTTGCGCTGCGGTCGAACCGACGCCCGTCATATTCTGCGTCGCGCTCTGCGCATTTGCGCCGTCGTGGTAGTTGATGGTCATCGCGCCCGAATGCGTACCGGTCGCCGAAGGCGTGTAGTTGACGATGATCGTACACGTCGCCGACGGATTCAAACTTCCGCCGCTCGTACACGAACCGCCCGTTCCGGGGAACGATCCGCCCTTGTAAGCGTAGTGCGTGGGCAATGCCGCGCCGGTGATGTTCGTCGCCGCCACGGCACCGTTGTTCGTCATGGTGAACGTATGCTCGGTCACGCTCGTGGTCACGCGCGTTCCGTAGTCGTACGGATTGCCGCCGTCGAGGGCGAGCGCCGCCGGATTCACCGCGATACCGGTCAAGTTGACCGAGGTGTTCAGGTTCGAGATCGTATTCGAGTAGTTCACCTGGATCGTCGAGTTGTGGGTCCCGTTCGACGACGGCGTATAAGTGACGACGATATCGCACGATTGCGAGCCGTTAAGCGTCGTGCCGCAGTTTCCGCCCGCGCCGGGGAACGCTCCGCCTTTATAGGAGTAAGGGGCGATCATCACGGCCCCCGCCACGCTGACCGCCTGCGCGCCCCCCGTGTTGGTCAGCGTGAAGGTCACCTCGTTCACCGAGCCGCGCGCGACCGTGTTGAAATTGTAAGTCGGTCCCAGATTCAGGACCAGCGTCGCGGGCGAAGCCCCGATCCCTTGCACGGGACGGGTCACGCTCGTCGTCGCGAGGCCGGTATTGTAGTTCATCGTCACGTTGCCCGAGAACGAATTCACCGCCGTCGGCGCGAACGCGATGACGACCGTACAGTTCGCGCCGGGCGCAAGCGTCGCCGAACAGTTTCCGCCCGTACCGGGAGCCGATCCGTCTTTGAAGCCAAACGGTGCCGCCAGGCCCGTGACGTTCATCCCCGTCGCGGTCACGCCACCGGTGTTCGCGATGGTGAACGAACGATCTTTCGTGGCGCCATTGGCGACCGTGCCGTAGTCGTAAGTTCCGGTTTCCGAAATCGTCAGCATCGCGGGATCCGCCGAAGAACCCTCGATCGCGCGGACCGAGTTCGTTCCGGCCACCCCGTTGTGATAGTTGATGCTCATGTTGTTCGCGTACGAATTGGTAACCGTCGGCTGGAAGCGCACGACAACCGTACACGATGCGCCCGCCCCCAAGGACGTACTGCAATCCCCGCCCGTGCCGGGATAAGTTCCGCCCTTGAAGCTGAACGGCGCGGCCAAGCCCGAGCCACCCAGTGAATCGGCGGGGACCCCGCCCGTATTCGAAATGGTGAAGCTGCGCTCCGCGACGCCACCATTCGCGACCGAACCGAAGTTATAAGACGGCGGATCGCTGATCACGATCTGCGCCGGCGCCGCACCGAAACCGGTCAACGTACGCTGCGCGGTCTGGTTGACCGCACCGTCGAAGTAGTTGATCTGGATTGTGTCCGACTGCGAACCCGTGCCCGTGGGCGCGAAGGTCACGACGATCGTACACGAAGCCGAAACCGCGAGCGAAGTGTTACACGTTCCGCCCGATCCGGGATAAGCGTTGCCACCCTTAAAGGTGTAAGGCGCATCCAGACCCGTGCCGCCCGCGATGTTCGCGGTGAAATCACCCGAGTTCGTCACGGTCAAAGTCATGTCCGCCGAAGCGCCCGTCGCGAGCGTGCCGAAGTCATACGAGGCATTCGTGATCGCGAGCGTCGCCGGTGTCAGGGCCGTACCCTGCATCGGACGCGTGACCGAAGCCGCGGCCAGACCGTCGTTGAAGTTCATCACAAAGTCTTGGTTGTGGGTCGCGACGTTGGTCGGCGAATACACGATCACGACCGTGCAGCTCGCTCCCGGCGCGATCGACGTATTACACGATCCGCCCGTGCCGGGATAAGCCCCGCCTTTGAAACCGAACGGCGCGCTGAGCGACGTCGGCGCCACCGCGGTCGCGGTCACGCCACCGGTATTCGTCACGGTGAAGGTATTTTCCGCCGATCCGCCACGCGCGAGCGTCGGGAAGATGTAAGTGCCGGCCCCCGAGATCGTGAGCGTCGCCGGAGGCGCGCCCGTTCCCTGCAAACCTTTCGCGAGCGTCTGCACGGTCGCGCCGTCGTTGTAACCGATCTCGGCCGAATCGCCATCGGTTGTGCTGGTGGTCGGATTGAACTGCACGACGATCGTACACGAGGCCGCAGGGTTGATCGTCGTTCCGCAAGTTCCGCCCGTTCCGGGATATCCCGAGACGCCTTTGAACTTGAACGGCGCGGCCAAGCCCCCGCCCGTCACGGCCGTCGCGGCAACCCCGCCCCCGTTCGTGATCGTGAAGGTCGTTTCAGCCGATCCGGTCAAGGCCACGGGGCCGAAGTCGTAAGTGCCCGAACCCGACATCGTGAGCGACGCCGGCGGTGCGCCCGTTCCTTGAACGTTACGGCTGACGGTCTGTCCGCTGACGCCGTTATTGAAAGTGATATCCAAAGTCCCGCTCAAAAGTCCCGTCGCCACGGGCGAGTAGGTCATGACGACCGTACACGAGCCGCTGGCCGCGAGCGTGCCGCCGGTACAAGTTCCGCCCGTACCGGGGAAGCCCCCGCCTTTGAACGTGAACGGTGCCGAGATCCCTCCGCCCGAAAGCGAGGTCGCGGTCAATCCACCCGTGTTGGTCAAAGTCACGCTCATGTCTTTCGCACCACCGGTCGCGACGGTGCCGAAATCGAGCGGGTTCGCGCCCGAGATCGCGATGTTCGCCGGGGCCACGCCCGTCCCTTGCACGTTGCGAGTCGAAAGCACGACGCTCACGCCGTTGTTGTAAGACATTTCAATCGCGTCGGATTGCAGACCCGTACCGGTCGGCGTGTACGTCACGACGATCGTGCACGAAGCCGAAGCGGCGATGGGCGTCGCGCAGTTCCCCCCGGTGCCGGGGAATGTTCCGCCTTTGAACGCGAACGGCGGCGCCAAGCCCACTTCGGTCACGCTCGAAGCATCATAACCACCGGTGTTCTGCAAAGTGAAGGTCTGGTCCGCCGAAGCGCCGACCGCGATCGTTCCGAAGTCGACGGGATTCGAGCCCGAAATCGTCAACACGGCGGGCGCCGACGAAACTCCCGTCAACCCGCGCTGCACGGTCAAGTTCTGCACGCCATCGTTGTACGCCATCTCGAGCGTGGAATTGTGCGTTCCGGTCACCGTGGGCGAGAACGTCACGACGACCGTACACGTCTGTCCGCCGGGCAGCGTGAGTCCGCACGTCCCGCCCGAACCGGGATAGAGGTTTCCTTTGAAACTATAAGGCGCCGAGAACGCCGTCGGCGCGAGGGCCGAAGCCGTGAATGCGCCCGAGTTCGTGATCGTGAAGGTCTTGTCGGTCACGCTACCGTTCGCCTTCGCGCCGAAGCTGAACGTGCCGGTCTCGGAAATCGCGAGGACCGCGGGCGCCGACGAAGAACCGATCACGTCACGCGTGACTTGTTTCGCCTCGACCCCATTGTGGTAAGCGACTTCAATAGTATCCGCCATTGCCGCCGTCGAAAGCGGCGCGTAGGTGACGACAAATGTACAGGTCGCGCCAGCCGCGAGCGTTCCGCCGCTACAAGTTCCACCCGTTCCGGGGAAGCCGCCGCCCTTGAACGTCACGGGCGCGGCAAGTCCACCACCCGCGATACCGGTCGCGGTCAAACCACCGGTGTTGGTGATCGTGAACGACTTGTCGTTCACGCTACCGTTCGCGACGGCACCGAAGTCCCAGGTCGCCGCAGGCGTGATGGTCAAAAGAGCGGGCGCGACGCCGACGCCCGTCACCGTACGGGTCGATGTCACGACCGACACCCCGTTATTGTATTGCATCTGCAATGTGCCGTTTTGCGTGCCCGTCGCGGTCGGCGTGTAGGTCACGACGATCGAGCACGAAGCCGTCGCGGACAAGACCGTACCGCAGTTCCCGCCGGTGCCGGGATAAGTCCCACCCTTGTAATAGAACGGTGCCGCCAGGGCGATCTCGGCCATCGTGGAGGCGTCGTAGCCTCCGGTATTCGTGATCGTGAAACTGTGATCGGCGATGGCGCCCACCGCGACGGTGCCGAAGTCATAAGGATTGGAATCCGAAATCGTCAGCACCGCCGGCGGCGAAGACGTTCCGGTCATGTTGCGCACCACGCTCTGGGCCGTCACGCCGTCATTATAGGAAATATCCAAGGCCGCATTGTGCGTTCCGGTGACCGTCGGCGAATAGCTCAAGACGATGGTACAAGTGCCGGACGGCGCGAGCGTGATACCGCAAGTTCCGCCCGAACCGGGATAGACCGAACCTTTAAAGTTATAATGAGTCGCGAAGGCCGCCGTCGAAATCGCACTGGCCGCGAACGCGCCCGTATTTGTGATCGTGAAGGTCGCATCGGTCACGCTGCCGTTCGCTTTCGGACCGAAGTTGTACGTGCCCGCACCCGAAATGGTCAAAACCGCCGGCGCCGAAGACGATCCGGTGAAGGCCAACGCCGAGGTTTGACCGCTGACGCCGTTGTTGTAATTGACGTTCAAGGTGCTCGACATCGAGCCCGTCACCGTCGGCGCATAGGTCACGACGACGTTACAAGAAGCTCCCGCCGCCAGCGAAGTACTACAGTTCCCACCCGTGCCGGGGAAGGTTCCGTCTTTGAAGGTGATCGGTGCCGACAGACCCACGCCCGTCAGCGACGCCGCCGCCAGACCGCCCGTGTTCGTCAGCACGACGATCTTGTCGTTCACGCTGCCGTTCGCCACCGCACCGAAGTCGAAGCTTGCCGAAGGATTCAACACGATCAAGGCCGGCGCCACGCCGGTCCCTTGGACGTCACGTGAAACCGACTGCGTGCTGACCCCGTTGTTGTACTGATAGACGATCGAGTCCGTCGCCAGACCCGTGCCGACCGGCGAGAACAGCATCACGACCGTACAGTTCGTCGAAGCCGCGATCGTGGTCGCGCAAGTTCCGCCCGTTCCGGGGAACGCGCCGCCTTTATAACCGAAAGGTGCCGCCAGGCCGGTCTCGTTGACCGCGGTCGCATCGTACGATCCCGTATTCGCCAGCGTGAAGGTCAGCTCCGAAGTCGCGCCGGTGGCGCGCGTACCGAAGTCGACCGGATTGGTTCCCGAAATCGTCAACACCGCCGGCGGTGTCGACGTCCCGGTGAGGGGACGCGCGACGTTCACGGTCGTCACGCCGTTATTGTAACCGACGTCCAGATTTGCGTTCCAAGTCCCGCTCGTCGCGGGCGCGAAGGTCAAAACAACCGTACACGACGCCGCGGGCGCCAAAGTGATATCGCAAGTTCCGCCCGAACCGGGGAAACTGCCGCCTTTGAAACCGTAAGAGGTCGCGAAAGCCGCGACCGAGATCGCGCTCGCGTTGAACTGACCGTTGTTCGTCACGGTGAAGGTCGCGTCGGTGACGCTGCCGTTCGCCTTCGGTCCGAAGTTGTAGGTGCCCGCGCCCGAAATCGCGAGCAAAGCCGGAGCCGTCGAAGAACCGCGGACTTCGCGGCTGACGGACTGCGAGCTCACGGTGTTGTGGTAAGTGATGTCGATGTCGTCCGAAACGGGACC
The DNA here is from genome assembly GCA_019637875.1 of Pseudobdellovibrionaceae bacterium. Taxonomy (NCBI): domain Bacteria; kingdom Pseudomonadati; phylum Bdellovibrionota; class Bdellovibrionia; order Bdellovibrionales; family Pseudobdellovibrionaceae; species Pseudobdellovibrionaceae bacterium. The sequence continues at coordinate 27,925 of JAHBUW010000022.1, forward strand.
GCTGACGGTCGGCGCGTAGCTGACGACCGCGGTACAGGTCGCGCCCGGGGCGAGTGAAGTGCCGCAAGTTCCCGTCGTGCCGGGGAAAGTTCCGCCTTCGAAACTGAACGGAAGCGCGAGGCCCCCGCCGCCCAACGATGCCGCCGCGACCCCACCGATGTTGGTGAGCGTGAAAGAGCGAAGGTTGACGCTGCCGTTCGCGACCGCGCCGAAGTTGTAGAAAGGCGCTTCCGAAATGGTGATGTTCGCGGGCGTTGTACCGGTTCCGGTCACGGTCCGCGACGAGGTCGCCGAACCCGCACCATCGTTGTAAAGAACCTGCAGGGTCGAGTTGTTTACGCCCGTGCCCGAAGGCGTGAAGGTGACGACAACCGTACACGACGCGCCGACCGCGAGTGAAGCCGCGCAGTTTCCGCCCGTTCCCGGGTACGCGCCGCCTTTGAAGTTAAACGGCGCCGACAGTCCCGCGCCGCTCATCGAAGATGAAGCATAGCTGCCATTATTCGTGACCGTGAAGCTCACTTCCGACGAGTTGCCGATCGCGATCGTGCCGAACGCCACGGGGTTCACGCCCGAAATATCGAGCAGCGCCGGCGCCACCGCAGTTCCTTGCACGGGGCGCACCGAGTTCTGGCTCACGAGGCCGTCGAAGTAGTCGATCTGCAGATTTGAATTATGGGTCGCGATATTGGTCGGCGAATAGGTCACGACGACCGTACAGTTACCCGCGACGGGAATCGACGTTCCGCAGTTCCCGCCGGTGCCAGGATAACTTCCGCCTTTGAAGCCGAAAGGGGCCGCGAGTCCCGCACCGGCCACGACCGTCGCCTCGACGCCGCCCGTGTTCGAAACGGTGAACGACTGATCGCGCAAACCACCATTCGCGACGGTGCCGTAGTTGAACGTGCCCGAACCGGAAATCGCCAGCACCGCCGGGGGTGCCCCGGTTCCTTGGACTCCCAAGTCCAAGGCCTGCACGGCCGCTCCGTCATTGTAGGAAAGATTGATCGTATCGGAAGCAGGGCCGTCGACGGTCGGCAGGAAGCTGACGACGATCGTACAGGTCGCGGCCGGCGCGAGTGTCGTCACGCAGGTTCCGCCCGTACCGGGGAAGGTGCCAGCTACGCCCTTGAACTTGAACGGCAACGCGAGTCCCGTTCCGTCCAGCGCGGTCGCGGTCAATCCACCGGTATTGGTGATCGTGAAGACGCGATCTTTGAAGCCGGTCGTCGCGACGGGACCGAAATCGTAAGTCGGAAGATTCGTGATGGTCAGCGCCGCCGGGGGTTGTCCCGTTCCGCGCAGATCACGCGTCACTTGGTGCGCGACGAGTCCGTTATTGTAATCGATTTCGATGGTGTCATTCACGGTGCCGTTCGCGCCGGGCGCGAAGGTCACGACGATCGTACACGATGCGCCGGCCGCGAGCGTGCCGCCAGTACAAGTTCCACCCGTTCCCGGGAAAGTTCCGTTTTTGAAAGTGAACGGTGCCGCGAGGCCCCCACCCGTCACCGACGTCGCGGGAACGCCCCCGGTGTTCGTCAGCGTGATGGATTTATCGGTTTGCGAACCCGTCGCGCGATCCCCGAAGTCGTACAACGGACCATCGGTCATCGAAATCAGGGCGACGTTCGCGCCAACCCCTTGCACGCCCACGGTCGAGGACAAGTTCCCCGAGCCGCTGAAGTAGTTCACCGACATCGTCGCGCTTTGCGCGCCGGTTGCGATCGGGGCCCAAGTCACCACGATCGTGCAAGATGCACCGGGGTTCAGCGACGTCGTACAAGTTCCGCCCGTTCCGGGGAAGACGTTCGCGCCTTTGAACGTGAACGGTGCCGACAAGCCCGAACCGCCAATGGAAGTCGAAACGAAAGAACCGGTGTTCGTGACCGTGAAGGTATGATCGCGGCTCGCGCCGATCGCGATCGTCCCGTAATCGTAAGAAGGCGTATCGGTCAGTGACAGCAGACCCGGCGCCACGCTTTCACCCGTGAGCGGGCGAGTCGTGCTCTGCGCAGTCAGACCGTCGTTATAGTTCATCGTCAGATTCGCGTTGTGAACCGCGATGGTCGTGGGCGCGTAAACGACGACCACCGAACAGGTCAGCGTCGCGCCCAGAGTCGCCGCGCAAGTTCCGCCGGTGCCGGGGTAAGTCCCGCCTTTAAACGAATACGGAGCCGAGAAGGCCGCACCGCCCATGGCCGTCGCGGTCACCCCGCCGGTGTTGGTGATCGTGAAACTGCGTTCTGCGGACGAATTGTTCGCGAGGACGCCGAAGTTATAAGTACCGGCTTCCGAGATCGTCAGCGTCGCCGGCGGCGCGCCCGTTCCCTGCATCGCGCGGGTCGAGCTTACCACGTTCACGCCGTTGTCGTAACCGACGTCGAGGGCCGCGTTGAATGCGCCCAATCCCGAGGGTGCAAACGTCAGCGCGATTTGACAGCTGCTGCTCACGCCCAGCGAAGTTCCGCAGTTCCCGCCCGAGCCCGGATACGATCCGCCCTTGAAACTGAAAGGTGCGCTCACGCCCGTGACGTTGATGGAATTCGCGACGAAACCGCCCGAATTGGTGACGGTCAAGATCAAATCCGCCGAACCCGTCACCGGAACCGCGCCAAAATTCAAGCCCGATCCATGCGACAGTGTCAGCTGCGCAGGCGACGTACCGGTTCCGACCATGTCACGTGTCGTCCCCTGCGTCGCGACCCCATCATGATAAGAGAACTCGAAAGTATCCGAGAAACTTCCCGCGGCGGCCGGCGCGAACTGCGCGACCACGGTACACGTCGAAGCCGCCGGAATGGAGCCCGAACAAGTCCCACCCGCACCCGGGAACGAGCCACCCTTGAAGCTAAACGGGGCATCCAGCCCGCTACCGGCGATGGAAGAAGCCGGAACCCCACCGGAGTTCGTCAATACGAAGGTGTGCTCCGCCACCGAACCCGCCGCGCGCGTTCCGAAATCGAACGAGGTCGCGTGCGAGATCGTCACGCTGGCCGGAGCCGCGCCCGTTCCGTTCAAGCCTTGATTCAACGATGTCGTGGTGACGCCGTTCTGGTAGCCCATCGCGAGCGTCACGCTGTGTGCGCCCGTGGTCGTCGGAGCGTAAGTGACGATGACCGTACACGCACCCGCCGGCGCCAAATTCGCACCGCAATCCCCGCCCGTGCCGGGGTAAGATCCACCTTTGAACGCGAAGGGAGGTGTCAGCCCCGAAGGCGTGAGCGCGCTCGCCGCCACGCCACCGGTATTGGTGATCGTGAAACTCTGGTCGAGCGTCGATCCCGTCGCGCGCGTACCGTAGTTGTAAGAGGGCGAATTCGTGATCGTGAGGTTCGCGGCGGTCGCACCGGTTCCGGTCATGCCGACGCTCTTATTTTGTGCCTGCGCACCGTCATCGTAAGCGAAAGACATCGTCGCATTTTGCACGCCGGTCACGGTCGGAGTGAACGTCACGACGACCGTACACGAAGCACCGCCGTTTAAGGTAGCGTTGCAGGTTCCGCCCGAGCCGGGGTAGACCCCGCCCTTGTAAGCGTAAGGTGCGCTCAACGCACTTTGCGTCAGCGACGTCGCCTGGAAACTTCCCGTATTCGTCAGCGTGAACGCATGTTCGCCCACGGCGCCGATGGCGACGGTATTGAAGTTGTAAGTCGGAGTGTTGCTGATATTGATGTTCGCCGGCGAAACCGCAGTTCCCTGCACCGAACGCGACTCACTCACCGAGCTGACGCCGTTGTGATAGTTAACGTCGATCGCATCGGAGTGGTTGCCCACCGCCGACGGAGCGTAAACGACGATCACCGTACAGCTGCCGCCCGCCGCGAGCGACGTCGTACAGGTTCCGGCCGTACCGGGATAGCCGCCACCTTTGAATGTGAACGGCGCATCCAGGCCCGACCCACCCAAGGAAGCCGCAGGAACCCCGCCCGAGTTCGTCAACGTGAAGATACGTTCTTTCGTGCCGCCGATCGCGAGCGTTCCGTAATCGTAGAAGGGCGCATCGGTAATCCCGATCAAGGCGGGCGCCGCACCGATCCCTTGCACATCGCGGGTCGAAGTCTGCCCGGACGCTCCGTTATTATAAGAGATCTCGATGGTGTCGTTCTGCGCGCCCGTACCGGTCGGCGCGAAACGCACGATGATCGTACACGAAGCGCCGATATTCAGTGTCGTCAAACATGAACCGCCGGTGCCGGGATAAGTGCCACCCTTGAACGTGTACGGAGCGTCCAACCCCGCGCCGGCGATGGAGGTCGCCGCGAAGTTTCCGTTATTGGTGACGGTCACCGACCGCTCGATGAAACCGCCGGTCGCGACCGTACCGAAATCGACGTGCGGTGAATCGCTCAGATCCAGGATCGCGGGCGTGACGCCCGTTCCGGTCACGTTCCGCGACGACACCGCCGCGATCAGACCGTTGTGATAATTCATTTCGATGGTCGAGTTATGGACCGCCACCGTGGTGGGGTTGTAGTTCACGACGATCGTACACGACTGCGTCGCGGGCAACGAAGTCGAACAAGTTCCGCCGGTCCCCGGATAAACACCGTCTTTGTAAGTGAACGGCGCCGAAATTCCTGCACCCGACATCGCCGTCGCGGTGACGCCGCCACCGTTAGTCACCGTAAAGGATTTGTCGCGCGATCCGCCCTGCGCCACGTTACCGAAGTTATAAGTCGGACCGTCGGTGATCGTCAGCTGCGCCGGCGGCGCCGCGGTCCCTTGCAGGGGACGTAAACCGGTACGCGCCTGCGCGCCGTCGAAGTAAGCGATTTCGATTTCGTCGTTATAAGAGCCGTTGACGGTGGGATTGAACGTCACAACGATCGAGCAGGTCGCGGCCGCATTGATCGTGGTTCCGCACGTCCCGCCGGTGCCGGGATAAGGTCCGCCTTTGAAGCTAAACGGCGCGGCCAGGCCCGATCCCGCGACCGCGGTGGCCGCGAGAGACCCCGAGTTCGTGATCGTCAAAACTTGGTCGATCGAAGCCGTCGCCGGATAAATCCCGAAATCGAAAGTCGCGCCGTGGGAAACGGTCAGCAAAGCCGGCGCCACGGCCGTCCCGACGAGATTGCGCGACGACGACATTGTCGTCACGCCATCGTTATACGAAATCTGCACGGCACCCGAATCCGAACCGGGAGCGCTCGGGTTATAGGAAACGACAACCGTACAAGTCGAACCGGCATTCAAGTTCGTATTACAAGTTCCGCCCGTGCCCGGATAGCCGCCACCTTTGAAGCCGAACGGCGCGGTCAGTCCGCCTCCCGACATCGCGGTCGCGGGCACACCGCCCGAGTTGGTGAGCGTCAAGGTCTTGTCCGCAGTTCCGCCCGCAGCCAGAATGCCGAAGTCGTGTTGAGGTCCGTCACTGATACCGATGGAAGCGGGCGCCGCACCGACGCCGCGAATCTCGCGGGTCGCGTTCACCGAGGACACGCCGTTGTCGTAAGCGAGGTCAAGCGTGATGATCTGCGAGCCCGTCGCGGTCGGTACGTACTCCACGACCAGCGTACAACTTCCCGCCGCCGCGATTTGCACGAGGCAAGTTCCGCCGGTGCCGGGATAACTTCCGCCTTTGAAACGATACGGCAGGCTGACGCCCGACGAAATCACGGTCGTCGCGGGAACGCCGCCTGAGTTACTCACGGTCAAGCTCACTTCACTAACCGAACCGGTCGCCTTTGTGCCGAAGTCGTAGAACGGGCCGTTCGAGATCGCGAGACTTGCGGGCAAAGCCCCTTGTCCCTGCAGCGCACGGCTGGAAGTCTGGCTCAAGGCACCGTCGAAGAAACCGATCTGGGCCGTGGCGTTGTGCGCCCCCGTCGTCGACGGCGCATAGCTGACGACCATCGTACAGGTCGCCCCGGCCGCCAGCGAAGTCCCGCAGTTCCCGCCGGTCCCCGGGAAGGGTCCGCCTTTATACGAGTACGGCGTGGTCAAACCCGAACCGGTAAGGCTCGTGACCAAATATCCGCCCGTGTTCGTCAGGGTGAACGAGTGGTCTTTCGTCGCCCCCACCGCCACGATACCGTAGTTGAAAGTCGGACCATCGGTGATCGAGATCGCTCCCGGCGGAACCGCCGTACCGGCAAGGGCCCGCAGAGTCGTCCGCGCGACCACGCCATCATTGTAATTCACTTCGAGGTCGTCGGTCGGCGTGCCCGGTGCCGTCGGTGCGAAAGTCACAACGATCGTGCAAGACGCTGATGCCGCGAGGTTCGCGCTACAGTTCCCGCCCGTTCCGGGGAAGAGTCCGCCCTTGAAGCTGAACGGCGCCGCAAGGCCCGTCCCCACGATCGCCGATGCGGGAACTCCGCCCGAGTTCGTGAGCGTGAAGGTGTGGTCGGCGGTGGCGCCCACGGGCAAGGTTCCGTAATCCAAAGTCGGTCCATGGCTCAGCGACAGCGACGCCGGAGCCGCGCCCGTACCGGTCACGCCGCGGGTCGAAGTCTGACCGCTCACGCCGTTGTTGTAAGTCACTTGGATCGTGCCCGACTGACTGCCCGTTGCCGTCGGAGCGTAGGTTACGATGAACGTACACGACGCGCCGACGTTCAAAGTCGCCGCGCAAGTTCCGCCGCCGGGGAAAGAGCCACCCTTGAAAGTGAAGGGCGCCGAAAGGCCCGCTCCGCCGAGCGAAGAAGCCGTGAAGCCGCCGCTATTGGTGACGGTGAAGGTCCGGTCGAGGCTTCCGCCCGTGGGCACGGTCCCGTAATCGTAAGTCGGACCCGCGTCCACGACCAAAAGGGCCGGCGGGACCGCAGTTCCCGTCAGCGCACGGGTGCTCGAAACGGCGACGAGTCCGTTATTGTAGTTCAGAGTGAGGTTTTCGTTGAAAGTCGCGACCGTACCCGGCGCGAACTCGATCACGAGCGTACACGTTCCCGAAGCCGGAAGATCCGTCGCGCAGGTTCCGCCCGTGCCGGGATAGCCGCCGCCCTTCCACAGAAACGGCATATTGAGTGCGGCGCCCGCCATCGCGGTCGTCGGCACGCCGCCCGTGTTCGTAACGGTCAACGTCGCTTCGCGAGTCGCGCCTTGGGGCCAGCTGCCGAAATCGTAAGTCGGCGCGCCGCTGATCGAAAGCGAACCCGCCGGTGCGCCGACCCCTTGCAGATCGCGATTCGCCTGCACCGAGCCGACTCCGTTGTGGTAAGCCACTTGAACCGAGCTGGCGAAAGGACCGTTCGCGGTGGGCGCGAAAGTCACGACGACCGTACAGTTCCCGCCGGCGGTCAAAGTCGCCGCGCAAGTTCCGCCCGTGCCGGGATAGGTGCCGCCCTTGAAAGAAAAAGGCGCCGTCAGTCCCAAACCGCTCATCGCGGTCGCGGACAATGAACCCGAGTTCGTGACGGTGAACGTGCGCTCGGCCGTACCGGTCGCGGGGATCGTGCCGAAATTGTAAAGCGGACCATCGCTGAGCGCGAGTTGCGCGGGCGCGACGGCGTTACCAACGACGTTCCGCGTGGTTCCTTGAGTCGCCGCGCCATTGAAGTAACCGATCTCGATATCGTCGGAATAAGGCGCGACCGCGGTCGGCGCGAATGTCACGACAAGCGAACACGAAGCACCGGCCGCCAAAGTCAGTCCGCAGTTACCGCCGGTGCCGGGGAAGGCTCCGCCCTTGAATGCGAAAGGCGCCGCGAGGCCCCCGCCGCTGATGGCGCTAGCCCCCACACCGCCGCCATTCGACAGCGTGAAGATTTTCTCGCGCACCGCACCCATCGCGACGTCGCCAAAATCGTAAGCGGGGCCTTCATCCAAAGAAAGGGACGCCGGCGCGGCGCCCGTTCCCGAAAGCGTGCGCGTCGCCAACTGCGAACCCGCACCGTTGAAGTAGGAAATTTCGATATCGTCGGTTTGCAGTCCCGTGACACCCGGATTGTAGGTGAGCACGATCGAACAGCTCGAGCCCGCATTCAGCGAAGTCGAACAAGTTCCGCCCACGCCGGGGAAGGCTCCACCCTTGAACGCGAACGGTGCCGCCAATCCATCACCCAGAACGGTCGTCGCGATGAACTGGCCGCCGTTCGTGACCGTCAGGGTCGCTTCCGCGATTCCGCCGACCGCGATCGTACCGAACGAATAGAACGGCGAACTCGAGATCGCGAGATTTGCGGGATTCACTCCGGTTCCGGTCACGGCGCGGTTCGTGGTCGCGTTCGTGACGGTGTTATAATAACTCAACAGCATGCTGCCGTTGAACGTCCCCGCCGACGACGGCGAGAACTGCAAGACCACCGTACACGACGCCGAAGCCGCAAGCGTCGCCGCGCACGTTCCGCCCGTTCCGGGATAGGTTCCACCCAAGAAAGTGAAGGGCGCCGAAAGACCCGCACCCGTCATTGCCGAAGCGGGAACGCCCCCGGTGTTCGTGACCGTCAACGTCGATGTCGAAGAAGCACCGTAAGGCAAAGCACCGAAATCGAAAGTCGGTCCATTTGAGACCGCCAGTGTTGCGGGCGTGGTGCCGACCCCTTGAACGTCACGCACCGCCTGTTGCGAAGTCGCACCGTTGAAATAAGAGAGTTCAACCGTATCCGAAAGAGTTGCGAGCGTCGTCGGCGCAAAAACGACGACCACCGAACAGTTCACACCACCCGCAAGTTGCGTACCGCAAGTTCCACCGGTGCCGGGATAAGTTCCACCCTTGAACGTGAAAGGTGCGGCCAAACCCGCACCCGCCATCGTGGTGGCCATATAGTCGCCCGTATTCGTGACGAGCAATGTGGTTTCCGCATGTCCGCCCGTCGCGACGGGACCGAAATCGTATGAAGGCGCGTTCGAGAACACGAGCGTCGCCGGGGTCACGCCCGTCGCGGTCAGATCGCGATGCGATGTTTGCGTGGTGTTCCCATCGTTAAAGGAAAGGTCGACGGTGTCCGTGGAAACACTCGCACTGAGTGCGGCGTAGCTGACCACGATCGTGCAGTTCGCGCCGCCCGCCAAGCTGGCACCGCAAGTTCCGCCGGTCCCGGGGTACGATCCGCCTTTGAAGCTAAAGGGCGAAGCGAGTCCCGAGCCGGCGACCGACGCCGCAGCGTAGCCTCCGCTGTTTGAGACCGTGAAAACATGATCCGTGACCGAGCCGATGGGCTTCGATCCAAAATCATAGGTCGGGCCGTCGCTGATAGAAAGATTGGCGGGCGTGACCGCCACCCCTTTGAGCGAACGGAGCGCATGCACGGCCGCCACACCGTTACTGAAAGTCAGGTCCAAGTCCTCGGCATGACTCCCGGTTGACAGCGGTGCGTAAGTCACCACGATCGTGCAAGCCGCTGCGGGCATCAGCGACGTCGCGCAAGTTCCGGCCGTCCCCGGGTAAGTTCCACCTTTATAGCTGAAAGGCGCCGGCAAGGCCGCGGCCGAAATGGCGGTGGCCTCGGTGCCGCCCGTGTTCGTCACCGTCACGGTCAGATCCGTTGAACTGCCGACCGGACGCGTACCGAAATTCACATCCGGGGTCGGCGCAATCGCGAGCACCGCCGGCGGGACCGCAATCCCTTGCAATGCGCGCGTCGCTTGCGCCGCCGCGACGCCATTGGAATAGTTGATCTCGATGGTGTCGCTCGAGGGGCCAGCCGCCGTCGGGATATAAGTCACGACGATATCGCAAGAAGAGCCTGGCGAAAGCGCGCCGCCGCAGTTTCCGCCCGTGCCGGGATAAGCTCCGCCTTTAAATGCGTAGGGCGCCGCCAAACCGCCGCCCGTCACGAAGCTCGCGTTGTACTGACCACTGTTCGTGACCGTAAAGGTTTGCTCGGACGAGTTTCCGATGACGAGGGTTCCGAAGTTATGCGTCGGTCCGTGACTGATCGCGAGCAAAGCCGGCGTCACCGCGGTTCCTTGAACCATGCGCTGTGCCTGCTGGGAACTTAATCCATCGAAGTAATCGATGTTCATGCTCCCGGTTTGCGTCCCGGTGGCGGTGGGCGCGTAGCGCACGACAACCGTACATGTTCCGTTGCCCCCGGGGATCGCGGCGCCGCAAGTGCCACCCGTTCCCGGGTATGCGCCACCTTTGAACGTGAACGGCGAAGAAAGGCCCGAGCCCGAAACCGTGCGGGCGGCAACGCCACCCGAGTTGGTGATGGTGAAGGTCTTCTCGAGCGCGGCACCGACGGGCAACGTTCCGAAATCGTAACCGACCGGTCCATCGCTGACCGCGAGCGAAGCCGGCGTCGCGCCCGTACCTTCCACCGGACGGTCGCTTTGCGAATTCGCATCACCATTGAAGTAAGTGAGCTCGATGATGTCGTTCGCGGGGCCCGTGGTGGGCGGATTGAAAGTCACGACGATCGTACACGAAGCATGCGAATCGAGATCTGCGGTACAAGTTCCGCCCGTTCCGGGGAAGGCTCCGCCCTTAAAGTCGAACGGTGCCGCAAGCCCAGCACCGGCGATACTGGATGCGGCGTAGCCTCCGGCGTTCGTCACGGTCAAAACTTTTTCTGCGGTGGCGGTCGCGACCACGGGACCGAAATTGAAAATGGGTCCATCACTGATCGCGAGGTTCGCGGGTGAAGCCCCTTCACCGAAAACGCTGATGACCGCGCTTTGTTTTTCGTCACCGGTGACTTCACCGTACTTCACCGTAACGTTGAATTCGTGACGCGCTTCCGTGGCGGGAAGGTAGCTAACGGTGATTTGACAGTCCTTGCCCGAAAGCAAACCACCGGTCATCAACGTACACGTTTCGCTCGTGACGCTCATGGAAGTGATCGCGCCCGATCCTTCGATCTTCGTGATGAAAAGCGTTTTTCCCGATTGGTTTTTAACGTCGAACGTTTTGGTCAGCGGTGTGGTCGCCGTGAGCAGCACTTTGCCGAAGTCCCAGGTGTTCGGATCGAAATCCAAAGAGTACGTGGGAGTTTGTCCGTTACCTTCGTTGATGGGGCCGATGAGTTTGTCGACAGAGTCAGAACCCGCGGAACAAGCGGACAGAAAAAGCGCGAGCGCGGACGTCGCAACGATATGCAACGACGTCTTCCATCCCGTCGGAATGACCTGCCTCAAAAAAGAAGGCAAATTCGTAAGTAAGCTCACTTACATTACTTTACGGTGTTGCCCGGGGCATTCTTGAGTCCCCTCTGGCCTTTTTCACGACTAAGAACTCGTCAAGTTTTGTCATCACCTGCTTTAGTCTTGCCGAGTGTCACCGCCGATCTGACAGTGGTTAACCTTCACTCTGAATTTGTCATCGTATCAGGTTGAATCGACTTAGGACGGGATTCATTCGATAGCTCTGCCCTCGAGCAAGGTTAGTCTCTACGATGTCTACATGCGATTTCGTCTCACATTGGTTTGCGGTCTTACGCTTTTTTGCGGTGCCTTCGCTTTCGCGCAGGATGAAAACGTCGCGCCCCCCGTTCCCGAAACGACCGCGCAGTCGGCGGGCGAACGCCCGCAAATCCGCGCCCAGATTAGGAAAAAACCGCGGAACTCGAGCTTCCTTTTTGGTTCGGAACTCACCCAAACTTCCGGCACCACGGGCTCGCTGGCCGGAATCGGCCCGCGCGTCGGATTCGAGTACGCGATCTCCGAAAAGCTGAGCCTCTCGACCAACATCACTTTCGCTTTGCAAGCCACCGGCAAACCGGGCGCCTACTTCTACTCCGGATTCACCGGAGCCGTTCGCTACGCGCTGTCGGGATCGAACCTGATGGACCGTACGGAAATCACGGATGGGCAAACGACGTTTGTCGAGTATTCGCGGCTGAAGCGGGAGCGCCTACAACTCGTCGCCGGAATCGAGCAGCTTTTCCTCAACGGCTCGAATAACATCTTCCCCGCGATCGGTTTCACCGCCCAAGGCGTCTACTCTTTCCAGATGCTCGACAATGACTGGGAATTCGATGGACGGATGTCACAGCTGCTCGCGGGCGATCGATCGTTCATGTTGATCGGCTTGGGACTCTCGATGAGTTTCAGCTTCTAACCCCATTTCATGATGGTGCCGCAAATTGCCGGAATCGGGCCCCCGCGCGCGCGTGAG
>JAHBUW010000023.1 GCA_019637875.1 Pseudobdellovibrionaceae bacterium
TCCGCGATGCGATCATGAATTCGAACTACAAGTTCGGCGTGACCGGCGCGATGGTCTTCCGTAATCGTCGTTCGCCTTTGGGCTACTCGTTGGATCCCAAACATCCGGCGAAACCGTCATTCCCGAACCTGACGTCTTTGACGATGGCGAATCAACTGGTCGACACACGCGACCTTGGCGTTTACGGCCGTGAAAAGATCAGCTACGCGACCGGCGTCGATTTGCACACGCGCGCGATGAACATGTCGCACAACTATCCGCTGGCCTACAATCACATCGATGAGTTCCAAACCCGTTGGAACGCATTGGAATTCGTCGTTGGTTACGCGAAGCCCGAGATGGCCGATGACTCGTTCTTCCTGGAAAGTCCTGAGAACGAAAACCGCGACTCCGTTTACGGTAAGGTCTATCGCTTCAAGCCGTTGACCGCTTCGTGGCAAGGACGCATCGACCGCGTCATCGAAGGCGGAAACATCGTCAGCAAAACGAATATCCAGTCCATTCGCCCTGAATTCTTGACGGGCGTCGAGGAATTCGAAGTCCTGAAGAAGGGCGCGGAAACCAACATCAGCGCGCAGGAAGGTCACCAGTGGTCCTGCTTCTCGTTGATGGTGGTACGTAACGTCGATCGTCGCGATCCGGTCAGCACGAAACTCTTCGATCCCGGTGAATACGAGGACGGAACCGGTGGACGCAACTGTAAGTTGTGGTCGAATGTCGGAACGGATACGTGCGTGAATAAATTGAAGTTCTATGACTATCAGCAAAACGCGACGTCGGCGATCGTGCCTTCGGCGAAAGTGGCCTGCCCCAATCAAGAGATCGGCGCGGCCAATCGTTTCGGCTCTTTGAATTTCAATGGCGACGGTGGACTCAACCGTCTGCGCCTCGAGATCGCTCGCCGCTTCCTGCCGGCGGAGTACTGGGACATCAACACGCATCCCGAATACATGTGCGCCGTGCCCCGCCAATCGGCGCTGGACATCGGCACGTGCTACGGCCGCGCGGAAGATACCAATCCGAACAATTACATTCTGTACTCGCAAACCGGAACCGAGCTCGGTCAGTCGGTGACTTGCGGTACGGATCCCGTGACCGGCCGGACCAACAAGCGTTGTCCCGCATTTGTGTCGATCTGTTACCGCACGCATTGATTCCTCATTGAAATGACTTGCTACCTTGCCGAACGGCGATAGGATTTTGGGCGGAGGTGCCCGATGCTCTATCGCCGATTCTATTTCGTCCTCGCGTTCGCCGCGTTGGCGGTTCCGGCGCACGCGCACGTCAGTTCCATTTCTGCCGCGACCGCCACGGCGGGACGTGCGGCGATCGAGTCGCTCGATGTGCCTTACCAAAATCCCGCGGGGATCGCGTTTGCGAAAGGTTACAACTTCGCGACCGGCATGGCTCGCTACGAGGGAGAGCAAGGGGGCGATCACGAAGAGCTTTCGTTCCTGCTGTCGGATAACACGGCGGACACGATCGTGCCGACGTCGCTGGCCTATCTGCAGACCAAGGACAAATCCGCCTTCAGCGATTGGGAACAAAAGGACGTCCGTTTGGCCCTCGGGAATTTCATCGGCCCTCGCCGCGCGCTGGGGATCGGGCTGACCTACCGTCACGAGCGTGAGGCGGGGGTCAGCACCCAACAGGCCGCGCTTTCGATGGGTTCGATTTTCGGTTTGAGTCAGAACCTCGGTGTCGCCTTTGTCGTGGACAACCTCGTCCCGCTTTCGCAGGCTCCGGGCGCGCGTGAACGGCTTTCGCCGCTAACGAGCGTGGGTCTGAGCTACAATTTCGGAAAATTTCTGCGGGTGCGCTTGGACGGGACGACCGAGCGAAACAACTCTCTACACCGCCCTCTGATCGCGGCGGGAGTCGAAAACTATTGGAATCGTTGGCTGATTTTCCGCCTTGGCGCGGCGCGCGATAATGAGCTTGAGCAGAACATCTTCTCGACGGGCTTGGGTTTTGATGGCCCGAGATTTGGAATTCATTACGCATTTCAGGCGGTTGAGGCTCCACAAGGACGGGATCAACGTCACTCCGTTGACTTGGTCTTCGTGCTTTGGTAGTCCCACGAGTTCTGTTTTGAATTTGTTCCGAAGGAGAGCCCCATGGCTTCAAAAACCGCTGCTACTGAAATGAAACGTCTGATGCGCAACAACTCGATGGGACGTAAGCGCAAGAACGCGAACGAAAACCACGGCACGACCAAGTCGGCAGCGGTTCTCTTCGGTGACGAAGCTCCCAAAGCAAAGAAGATCATCAAGAAATAAAAAAGGCCGCATCACTGCGACCTCTTTTTTTGTTTTTGAAAAGCCGCTCTCGCGGCTTTTCTTGTTTACCGGCTGCCTTGGCGGCGCAGGTTCGACGGAGCTTCTTGGGCTCCGCCCTTCAGATCCCACTGGAAGGGGATTTCCACCCAACCTTCCTGACCGGGTTGGAACTTCCAGCCCTTCAGCGCTTTCAAAGTTTTTGCGTCCAGTGAGCGGTGCCCGCTCGAGGCCTGCAACTGAAACTCCTTAGGCAGACCATCGGCTTTAATGTACGCCAGAAAGACGACCAAACCTTGGCGGCCTTGGCGACGGTCTTCGACGTCGTACTGGGGACTTTTGTTCCCCGGCGCTTGGCGGAGCTCGCTCAACGCGCGGACTTCGGTTCCCGAAGGCGTGCCTTCGCTGTTTTGACCTTCACCGGTCCCCGCGGTTTGCGAGGCCGCTTCTTTTTCTGCGGCGACCGCCATCAAAGCGGCTTCTTTTTCACCCTTGAGCTTTTCCATGCGCTCTAAATGCTCGCGCTCTTCCTGGGCTTTGAGTTTTTGCAGGTGGCTTTCCGCGAGTTCGTCGACGTCGAAAGCCGCGATCTGCAATTTTTCGTCGTCCTCGGCCGGCGTTTCATTTTCGCTGACGGCTTCGTCGGCGACGGCGGACGCGATTTCATTCGCGATCTGCTCTTCGTCCGAAGGTTCCTGAACGGGCGCCGCCGCGACCGCGACGTCCGATTCGGTATTCGCTTCTAAGGGAATGTCGCGGCCCGTTTCGGGGGCCGGGGCCTCTTCTTGATGAATGTGGCTGGCCCCCTTTTTCGCGGGCAAGGTCGTCGGCAGCTTGCGCGCATCTTTCACCTTGTCGACCACGCGGGGAGTTTCCGGCGGCGCGGGCAGGTTTGCCCGGATCTTGCGATCGCGCATTTCGCGAGTCGAATCGTCTTCGGCGATATTGTGGCGTGCCGAATTTCCGCTGACGACGTCGGTCTCGACGGTTTCGCGAGTGGTGACTTCAACGTGGGGAACGTTTTTCGCCTGCAAAAATTCGGGAAGGCTCTCTTTCGGACGCGTGCTCATGTAGCCAACGACGCCCACGAAAGCCACGCAATGCGCGAGTCCCGAGTAGAAGATAAAACGGCTCATCGAATACCCCATTTCCGTTTGGAAACCCCAGAGTTCACGGGAATGGGTGCCAATTTCGGGCCACGGAAAATGAAGGGTGTAAGGGAACCAATGGCGTTAGGCGCGGATGTCCTTGAAAAAAACACCCTTTCGCAAAGCCAATTGTCAGTCAAAGGCCGGTCAGACTTCGAGGTCGTCGGGCAGGCGGCCTTCGCGAAAGGACTGGGCCATCTGGCGGTGGCGATCCGAGCTTTTCCAGTCGCTGGCGGGAATGCCGCGGGGGGCGGTCGCCGTCAGGCCTTCGCGTTTCAACTTTTCGATGCGCGCGTAGCTGGCCCGCAGGTTGTCCTCGCGCAGGCGTCCCTGGGCGAGCGCCTTTTCCATGGAATCGAGCGCCATCGGCGGGATATCGGGTTCGTTGCAGTAAAGGACCATGTCGACGCCGGCATTCAATGCCATCACGGGAAGTTCCGCGCGATCGAAATGTTTCGCCATCGCTTTCATGTCCATATCGTCGGTGATGATGACGCCGCGGAAACCGAGCTGTTCGCGAAGGATTCGCTTCAGGAAAATTTCCGATAACGTCGCGGGCCATTTCGGATCAATGTTCGGGAAAAGGATGTGCGCGGTCATCACGAAATCGAGCCCGGACTTGAACGCCTTTTTGAAAGGGATGAACTCGAGGGACTCAAGACGTTCGAGGGTCGCGTTTTCCACCGGGAGGTCTTCGTGGCTATCGATCAGGGTGTTGCCGTGACCGGGGAAGTGTTTTCCGCAAGGCACGACGCCCGCTTTCACGAAGCCACGCACCAGAGCGGAGGCGTGCTTCGCGACTTTTTCGGCATCATCGCTGAGTGCGCGATCGCCGATCACGGTATTCTGTGGATTTGTGAAAACGTCCAGGCAGGGCGCGTAGTCCAAATTGATTCCGACTTCGAGAAGTTCGCGTCCCAACGCGAGCGTGAAGTTGTAGCTGGCGTTCGGAGAATCGATCTGACCGAGGGCGCGTAATGGGGGCCACACGGTGAAGGGTTCACGCAGACGGGCGACGCGTCCGCCCTCTTGATCGACGCCGATGAAGAAGGGCATCTTTGAAGCCGTGCGGGGGGCGAGCTCTTGGATCTCGCGCGAAAGCTCGGCGACTTGCGCCGGACTTTGCACGTTACGGCCGAACAACGTGACGCCGCCGATGTTGTTTTCGACGAGGAAACGTTTCTCGCGATCGGTCAGGCGATGGCCATCCAAACCGATCATCAAATGTTGGCCCAAAAGCTCGCGGGGACTCACTGGCCGGCCTTTCCCGTTGGCGCCGCGGCGCCGCTCTTGCTTTCCGCAGCGGCTTTAGCGGGAAGGGCGGGGTCCGCGCGGTTGGCTTTGGAAACGGGATTGTTCTTTCCTTCCGGCACGGAACCGAAGAGGGCCTTCAGCAGCGAGGTCTGCAGGCGGTAGCTGCCGTACGCGTTTTCGGGTTTCGCCATCAGCTCGATCGAAATTTTTTGGGTCGGCGAAATCGTCGCCAACACTTCCCCGCGGTCGGTGACCAAGTTCGTCGATTTGGTATCGAGGAAGGTATTTTCGATTTTCAATGCTTTCATGCCCGCAACGTCTTCGCTGCCGCCGACTTTGACGTTGCCTTTGTGGACTTCGGCGAGCTCTTCGGCGACGGCTTCGTAGTCGAAGGAAGAATTCGCCTTCAAGCCTTGGGGGCTGCGCAAGATCGCGTAAACCAGGAACAGGCTCGAGATCGCGTTTTTGCTGAGAGGCTTCGAGATTTTCTCGACGCTTCCCATGTGGGTGATGGTGCCGGTCATCTTGGTTTTGTCCGCGCGCACGTCGATCGTGCGGGTCATGCCTGCGGCGGCGGCGGTGTACGAATAGCTGATCGGACGGAAATCTTCGGTCGCGACCGCGCGCACGCTTTCGGTCGTGTCGTCGGTTCCTTCCAGCCGCATGAAGGTCGTTGCCACGAACTGTTTTTTCTTGGCGTCGAATTCATGTTTCATGATGAAGTAGCCGGCGTGTTCGCCGCCCTTCATGACGCGGTAGTATCCTTCGAAAAGGACCGGGTCGTTGGCTTTCGCCAATAGTGAAAACAGCGTTACGACAACAAAAAGCAGACGTCCCAGTTTGAGACCGACCATAGTCGAGTCCTCCTTCATTGCGGATCCATTCACGCTCTCCGATTTTGTCCGCGCGTCGTTCGGAAGTCAAAGGCGCGAGCTTGTCCGTCCGGCGAAATGGGTTCACACTATTACGACTGGTGGAAAAGAAATTCTGGTCTTTGCGTAAGACCTTCGAGCAACGCGGTGGAAGTTGTGGCCAAAAAGGTCAGATCGCCATTTTTGTCGCGCTGATTTTTCAAGTGTTGTTCGTCTTTTTCGCGATGGTCGTGAACGTCGGACTGATCGTGCACCATAAAATCAATCTACAGAACTCGGTGGACCTTGCGGCTTACTACGGGGCGATGAAACAAGCCGAAGTCATGAATGCCGTTGCGCACGTCAACTACCAGTTGCGCCAAGCGTACAAATTGCTGATCTGGCGTTATCGCCACCTCGGGATGGCGGGGGAAACTTATTCGCATCCTTATGACTCTTTGACGAGTTCACTGCGCGGAACGGCGGGGGTGGATCAAGAGTTCAAAGGGCCTGATGGTGCGAAGTGTTCGGCGCGTTTCTGCGTCAACTATCCGGTGTTCAACATTCAAGAGCCGAACGAATACTACTGCCGGGACATTTGCCGCGAGGTGAAGATCACTTTGCTGGGGGTACCGAGCGTCTCCGGGATCAATTTCGCGCTGGCGGAAGGAATGCTCGGGGGACTGGCCCGCAGTATCGAAGAAGCGTCGAAGGCCTTGGTCGACAAGACAAAGAAGCACTGCGAGGAGCGCTCGGCGCTGAACTGGTTCGCATTGGCCCGCTTTATCGTGTCGTACAAACAAGAGCAGCAAGCGCGCAAGGCGATCTTGAACCATTTGGCGAACTCGATCAGCTACAATACGGGCGATCTACAGGACATCGACGGTGAGTCCGTACGCAAGGGTGTCCTGACGACGCTCTATCGCAATTTGTCTTACCCGAACCAAGAGCAGATCGATCCCGAATCGGGCGGCAAGAGCGGCGGGACGTTCAAGTTCTACAACTCGTTGGGCGATCCCAACTGCAGCGGAATCCAGGGCGAGAAGCGGATTCCGCCGAAGTGGTTGAACGAAGTTTTCTTGAAACCGCTTTATATTTCGTTGCAGGGTCTTTGTAGCGGCGCGACCTCGATCGGTTACAAACCGACGCCGATGAATACGGGGGACGGAAATTATTCGGGTCCGGCCTACTCGACGGGTCTTGATCCCCAGGCGGTGCAAACGCTGATCACGATGATGGCGGACCCCGGTGATTTGGGAACGCCGGTGAATCGCAGCTGGCATACCACTTTGGGTGTCGAGAAGAATCCTTGGTGTATGGCCTACGTCGCGGTGGAAGCGGCGACTTCACCCAAGGTTCCCTTCAATCCCTTCGGCCCCGTGAAGCTCAAGGCGCGTTCGTTCGCCAAACCCTTCGGCGGCTCGATCGGACCTTGGTATTACAACAAATGGCCGCAAGGAAGTAAGTCTTCGCTGGGCGGTCTTCCGGATCGCGTGGATCCGACTTTGCCGCCGCGGGTGACGACCGGCGAGACGCCCCCGGGTTTCGACGAGTACGCGTCCCAACCGGATTTTTCGCGTTACACGGGCGACAAAATCGGAAACAAGTCGACGATGACGATGGGCCACGTCGCCAAAGCGTTGTGGGATAAACACCGCCCGCCGAGTCAGGCCGCTTGGGACATCTGGAGTCACCTTCCCGCGACGGGCAGTGGACTTTTGGGGCCGGATAACACGGGCGACACGCTCGCCTGGTCACCCAGCGGCTCGACGCCCACGATGCGTGATCTTGAGTTGGGCTTCATTTTGCCGGATCAGTTCGACGTGACTTACTATTCGATCGAGCCGGACTTCTGGCGGAACTACGCTTTGAAATTGGCGAAGCGGCCGGATCTCAGCGGCGTGCACATTCGCGGCGATCTCGGTTATCGTCGTGGAGCGGGCGCGCCTTGGGATACGATGTCGATCAAAAGTCAGATCGAGCGCGGGCGTCAGCAGAACCTATACAACTTCAATTCGCCGCTGACCTATTACATCGGTGCCGAGAAACCACCGGCCGAGGCGTTCGTCGAAGCTTTGACCGGATGGCATATGATCGCGCCGGGGGATTACAAACTTCAGGCGAATCGTTTCGGAAATTGTCCGAACAACATGATCATTCCTTACGACACGACCCGCTCGGAAATTGCGGTTCCCGGGAACTGTATGGGGGGCGGCCGCACCGGTTACTCGGTCAAACTCGTCGATGGCGAGTATCTGCAATCGCCGAATCTCGAGATCGGCGGTCAGGGACAGACGGGTCGTCTGTTGAATCCCTGGCAGGAAACCGAAGACTGATGCCGAAAGCGGCTTAAAGTTCAACACACGTCTCAATCTTCGACAGGTCGGACGTCTCACCACGAGACGGTGACGAAATTTGACTCCGCTATTCCCTTTGAAAGACCGATACTTAAAGCATGGGGAAAATCATGGTCTCGTGTCTCAAACCCGCCATCGCCGCGTTCATCTCCGTGAACTTCGCGTTCATGCCGTCGGTGTTTGCGGAAAGTGCCGAGCCGAATCTCGGTGGGCCGACGAGCACGAAGTCGTGGGTTCCCGAAGCGTGTGACCCTGAGAGTTTCAAAGGTCAACTGGATCAAACCGATCCCAAAAAAGCGGAACACGAAAAAGCGGTCCAGGCTTGTCACGACGAAGTGAAGAAGTCGGATACCGCGTGCCAGCCGGGATCGAATCCGAACGCGCAGCAAGCGCAGAACCAAGCGAATCAGTACACCCAAAACACGAACCAAGCGGCGCAACAGACCTCGGGTTCGGGCAGCGGCCAGTCGAACAATTGCGGTGGCTTCGGTGACCTGATGAAAAACATGCAGCCGCCGATTCAGCAGTATCAAGGCGATTGCAACGGCGCGAAGAGCGTTTGCCAATCGACTTGCGCGAAGAAAGCGGAAGAGTCCAAGAAGGCCTGCGCGACCATCACCGGAACGGATCCGAAATCGAAAAAAGAAAAGGCCGCATGTGAACGTAACGCGCAGGGTGTGAAGGCCTGCACCAAAAAGACGACCGCCGCGTGCGAAAAGTACTCGCAGCAAGTGGCGGCGATCGCGGCGGCTTTGATGAACGGATTGTTGCAGATGATGCAGATGCAGCAGTGTCAGCAAGATCAGGGACTGGATTGCACGAAGGATCCCACGAATCCCCAGTGTATGAAGGACGATTCGGTGAACTGTTCGCAGCCCGAGCATTACGCGAATCCGCAGTGTATCTGTCAGGTGAATCCCAATGCGGGCGGCTGTCCCGGCGCGGATTCTTCGAAGGTGGGGCAAATGCCCGGTCGCGATCCTTATTCGAACGATACCACTTCCGATTCAACCTCGACGCCGACTCCCGGAACTGATGCGGGTCTTGATGGCAATCGCCGCAAGAACGCGGGCACGGGACCCGGTGGCGGCGGATCGGGATTCGGTGGTGGCGGCGGTGGCGCTGGCGGAGCCCGCGGCGCGGAAGCCGCTGCGGCCGGTGCCGGACAAAAACCCGCAAACCCTGACGTGTTGGCCGGCGATTACGGCGGAGGCGGCGGTGGACGTGGCGGCATGGGTGGCGGATATCCCGAAGTCACCGATAGCGGCATGGGCCGCGCTTTGAAGAACGCAGACCTACGCAAAACCGCGGCGGCCGGCGGCGCGCTCACGGGCGCGAACGGTCGCAGCAACTGGCAGAAAGTTCGCGAGCGTTATCGCGACAATCGCCCGTCTTTGATGGAACAAGGCAAGTAATTGAAGGAGGCCCCTGTGAAGTCCATGACCTCGGCTCTATTGTCGATCGCGGTTTCGCTTTCGCTGATCTTTCCGGCGCACGTTTTCGCGGACAACGGATTGATCCAAGGCCAAGAAGGGAACGTCCCGGCCACGGGTACCAATTCGAACAGCGGACTTGGCGGTTCTTCGTATTCTCCGACGACCTTTAATCAGCCGACGCCCACTCGGACATCGGGGATCGAGAACAACGGGAAAGACGGCTCCGAAAAGCAGGGCAACGGATCGCAAATGGCGATGATCACCATGATCGCGATGGCGGCGGTCGCCGCCGCGACTTGCCCCGCCTGCACGAAGAAGGGGACTTGCGGTATCTGCGCGGCCTCCATCATGGGCGGTCTGGCGGCGGGTTTGGCCGGTTCAAAAATGGATAAAGCTCAGGGTCTTTCGAACTCGCAAGTGACCGACGTCAATCCGACGGCCCCGGTGACGGGCGGCGAAACTCCGACCGCGACCGAGAATAAACCCGAATATCTCGCGGCGATGAAGAGCCTGAAGACTTCGGCGAAAAATATCGGCGCCAACGTGAGTAAAGACGGGACTAAGATGACGACCGCGGCCGGTGAAGTCCTCGACGTGACGAAGCCGAACAGCGCGAGCAACTACAGCCCTACTCCCAGTGAGTCCGCAATGGTGAACGCGGCGCTCGCGAAAGCGAAAGAGGATATGGGGAAAGGCGCGGATGGCGCGGCCTCGGTCGCGGCGGAAGGCGATGGAACCGAAGGCGGCGGCGGTGGCGTGAGCGATGGACCGCGTACGGCGCTTGCCGATGAAGGAATCGGCGCGGGTTCGGGTGCCGCCAGTGGACGTCGGCCGGCGTCGGTTGCGGGAATGTCACGCGATTTCAACGGTGACCGTATCGGCGTGGCGCAGGACTCATTGTTCGAAATGTTGCACCGTCGTTACCAGATGCATAACAACAATAATTCGTTCATCCCTTCGAAGTGATCCACAGCCGCTCGATGCGGCGGCGAAGATCGGGCTCTTCGGTTTCGAGTAGAAACCGGGGCTCGGGAAAACGAGACAGGAATTGAAGAAGATCCCGCATGGCGGGATCTTCTTTTTTTTGTTCGACGAGATCCAGAACCTCGCGCGTCGACTGAAGGAAAAGATCCGTGCGCCCGGTTTCAAACCAGTCCGCGGTATGGTCGTGGACGGCGACGTCTTCTCCGGCCGCCATTCCACGGGTGAGCGTTTCGTAGAGGATATTTTCCTCGCGTACGGGAAACTCGAAGTATCTTTCGACCCGACGATTCATGAAGAGGTAGCCGACGTAGTGGTGACCGGTGAGTCCGGTGACCGGCGTCTTCGAGAACTGACGGACGATTCCGTTGGCTTCGGCCCAGGCGCCGCCGAGGGAGCGGCCCACTTCCGGATGGGACATGGTCACGAGGGTCGCCAAGCGATCCCGCTTCGTGTGCTCCGCAAGGGCTTGCCGCAAGACATCCGACCGCTGCGGCAGGTAAACTTCGTCACCATTGAGCAGCAGAATTTGTTCGGTGGTGATGTCGCGAATGACATTCGCGACGGCGCCCCCGCTGCCGAGGATTTTCGCCGTTTCATCGACGAACTCGGGCATGGGCAAGTTCAACATCGACGTGTCCATCGCTCGCAAACTCTCCGGCGCATGATGTAAATTCATGTAGAGCCGACGGACCGAGAGTTCCTCAAGGTGCCGCAGCGAGTGCAGCCCCAGCGGAACGCCGAGGAAGGGGATCGCGGGTTTGGCGAGCTTTTCGGTGTAGGGGCGCAGCCGCGTTCCCAAACCGGCGGTGAGGGCGAACGCGGTGAGGCTCATTCGTATTTTCTTTCCAGGAGTCCCGAGTCCAGAAGGAATCCGGAAAATTCACGGTATTCCGGAAAGCTGTAAAGGGCTTTCATCACGCGTTTGAGTGTCGGTTGGATGTGCTTCAGGTACCGCGTGTCCTGACGCGCGTTCCAGAAACTCGAGAAGCTACCGCAGGCCTTGAAGCAACGTTGAACCGTTTGCAGCTCATACATGAGCTGGAAGTGCTCAAGCGACATGGGCTTCGTGAAGTTCTTTTTGGCTTCGTCATAGAAGGTATGCAGCAAGAGGTCGGCGTCAGCATCCGCTAGCGTCACGTAAGAATCCCGCAGCAAGCTGACAAGGTCATATTGCAAAGGGCCGCCGCGCGCGTCTTGGAAGTCGATGACCCGAACTTCGTCGAACTTAATCATCAGGTTGCGCGAGTGATAGTCGCGATGGGTGATCCATTTCGGCTCTTGGTGCAGGCGCTCCGAGATGTCGCGGAAGGTTTTCTGTAGAAGGGTGTCTTGCGCGGGCGTGAGTTTGATCTGACCCATTTTTTCGATCAAGTGTTCGCGGGTATAGTTGAATTCCCACATGAACTTTTCGGTATCGAATTGCAGGCGGTGGGCCGTGGAAGACACTTTCGACTTCAGGGTGGCGAAATGGATCTTCAACAATTCATCGAGCGCTTTTTCGTAGAACGGTTTCGCGGGCTCGAAAGTTTGGTTTTCCCAGAACTTGCGTTCGAGCGTGAGGTCACCCAAATCTTCCAGCAAAATCAGGCCACCGGTTTCCGAGACGCCGACGACTTCCGGAACGGTGACGCCCGCGTCTTTGAACAATGTGTGTACGGAAAGGAAAGGGTACTCGGCCGCTTTGAAGGGTTCCCAGCTCATGAGGACCCAGGTTTTTTCTTCGGCGTCGGCGACGCGATAGTAGCGGCGGGCCGAAGCGTCGCCCGCAAGCGGGATCAGCCGGAAATTTTGGGTCTTGATCGAATCGGCGACAAATGACTTCAGGGCGCTCTCATCCATTCGAAAATGGTGGCACCCTGAAGTTTAAAAGGCAACGTTAGTGCGAGTTCTGGCCGCCCTGCAAGCAAAGCTCGAGCGCCTGCTTGAGGTTGGTTTCGTCCTGGGGCCAACGGTCCAAAGACAAATTGTAGCGCTCCAGCTCGCCCATGATCTCATGGGGATAAGCTTGGCAAGATTCCAGCTCGGCCAGAGTCCGGGTCGAACCGATCACGATGACCGGATGTTGTTCGGAATCGGCAGTCCGCATGAATTCTTTCAGGATCACGATCTCTTCCGGCGATAAATGCAACAGATCCTCGACGAAGATCGTCGCTTTGCCGAGGGCTTGCAGCTCGCGAACCGAACCGAAGCTCTTCATGTCCGAGAAACGCAACATGGCCCAACGCTCGGTCGTCTCGTGCAAATGAATGGCGACGCGGTTGATGCGATTGGGATTCAAGGAGTGAAGCAGGATCGCTTTCGGCTGCACGTCTTCCAGGAAGGACGGACGGCCGCCGTCCAGCAGTTGAATTTTTCCGGGTTGGATCTGTTCGGACTCCCCGGTGACGGTGGCTGACACCGGTTGTCCATCGAGGTACCGGCGATACAGCGCGGGCTCCAGAATCAAACGGACCACTTCCGTGATCGCGTCGATGGAGGTCGCGGGGAGATCCTGAACAGAGGGAACGCGAGCGAGACCCAAGAAGGTGCCGTGCATCTGGATCGGAATCAAAAGGTCACCGCGCGAGACGGTGGCGTTGTCGCCACTTCTCGACATCATGGAATCCACCAACAGGCGGACTTCCAACCCCTTGCCATAGCGATGTTTCAACAACCCCGTGAGTCTTTGAACCGAAGCCATCTTCAGGATGTCCGTATTCATTTACTCTTGCTCCCCGTAGTACGTTCAACTCCCCCACGGAGCTGAACGGGAAAGCACATAGGCAATCGCTGTGCCGAGTTTTGTCACCCGGCGCCTGGCGGTTTAATGCGTTCTCGCGGGAAAAACCCGCGTTCGCGCGAGTTTAGCGGCTTCGGCGCCACGCTGAGCTTTTGGTCGATAGGGAAGGAATTACTGAGATTCCGAGGCCGGCTGGCGAGGGAACTGAATCTTGGGCTGTCCTTTGTCGAACCGGTACTCCCACCGGGTTCGTTGAGCATTGGGGTCAGTTTGCAGCTGCTTCGAAAGCCGAATGCTGACTTCATCCATATGACCAGACGGAAACGCAATTTTCGAGGTTGTGGTGACGAGCTCTATGGATTGATCTTCCAAATATTCAATGCGCTCTATGTCTTGGACCAAGAAGACAGGGGACCTTAGCTTTCGCTTCTCACCGTAAGCGACAAATTCGCACTGAAAGAGGGTCGATGACGGTTTGCGAACGCAGTCTGCAGTCACCGTCGCGTACGTGGATTCGACGAATCGGATATACGCAAATACTCCTCCGTACCCAGTCAGAACGGCGAAGATCAAAGTGGCAGCCAGTCTCTGTCGAAATTTCGTGGACGCGTTGAGCCCCTCAGGAGCCACCCAGCGCCGAGGAAAATAGCGATAAGTCATAAAAACGGAGAGGCCTACTAAACACAAGTACGCTCCGTAAGCCTTAAAATACTCAGTCCATGATTCATCTTGCATGAACTCTTCGGGATCAATTCCAATCAGCAGGAACAGGGCCAAAGCGGTGCCTACGGCTGAGATCATCAACCTGAAAAATGGGAGCGCGTCTTCCGGATCTGGGAGGTTCGAAGTGGATTCCATGTCCCCTCTCATAAAAAAGGCCCCTTGCGGAGCCTTTTTCGACGTTCATAATTTGCGATCGATTACGAAGAGCGAGCCATACGGCGTTTATCCAAACCGTACTTTTCGACTTTCATGATCAGACCCGCGCGCGAGATGCCGAGTTCCTTCGCCAGCTTGGACTTGTTCCAGCCCGTGCGGCGCAGACCTTCTTTGATCATGTCGCGTTCGAGTTCTTCCAGAGCGTCCTTCAGTTTACCCTGCAGACGGGCACCTTGGACTTTCGACTTTTCGCCGGCTTCCAGAATTTTGGGCGACAGCATCTCGGGCAGGATTTTAGTTTCCTCTCCCGCCAAGACGACCAGACGCTCCATTTCGTTTTGCAATTCACGAACGTTACCCGGGAAAGCGTAGTCATACAGCTTTTCCAGTGCACGTTTCGTCAGAACACGTTTGCTGCCACCGTTGTTCTCGCTCGCTTTCTGCAGGAAAGCTTCGGCGAGAAGAGGGATGTCCTCTTTACGCTCGCGGAGCGGGGGCACGCGGATGTTGATGACGTTCAAGCGATAGTACAAGTCTTCACGGAATGTACCTTGCTCAACCATCTCCTTCAGGTTGCGGTTTGTTGCCGCAACGATCCGGACGTCAACTTTGCGCATCTCGGTCGAACCGACGGGCGTGAAGGTGCCTTCTTGCAACACGCGCAGCAGTTTAACCTGCATCGTGGGCGAAGTGTCCCCGATTTCATCGAGGAAGAAAGTTCCTTTGTCCGCGATTTCGAACAGACCTTTTTTATCTTTGATCGCGCCGGTGAACGAGCCCTTCACGTGACCGAACAGTTCCGACTCCAAGAGGTTGTCGTTGAACGCCGAGCAGTTCTGGATCACGAACGGACGATCTTTACGGTGCGAGTTGTAGTGGATCGCTTTCGCGATCAATTCTTTACCGGTACCGTTCTCACCCTGGATCAGGACCGTCGTGTCTGCGCCTTTGATCTTATCGAGCAGGGCGTAGAGCGATTGCATGGGCTTCGACTTACCGATCATGTTGTCGTACTTGTAACGCGAACCGAGTTCTTTGTTCAGTTCACGAATACGATCTTCGCGACGAGTGATCTCGAGGTGAAGAGTCACAACTTCTTCCGCAACCAGTTGGACCAGTTCGCAGAAGTGAGTGCGATCGTCGTCATCGAGGTAGCGCAGTTTACCGAGCGCTTGCTCGATGGAATCGCCCGACTGACCGAAAGCGGCCAAACGGTCACGAACTTCACCCATACGCTGGGGGTTCGCTTGGTCGCGGAAGAATCCGGTCGCAACCACGGTTCCCATGAAGTCGTTTTCGATAGTGATGGGGAAGATACCGACATCGTATCCCGCCAGGTCCCACTTTTTCAGTGCGAAGCGGTTGTCCGACATACGAAGATCTTCGATCGTTTTCATCACGAACTCAGCCATGTTCTGTTGGGCGACGTCTTTGCCCATCAGTGCGCCCGTTGCGGGGTTGGCCCAGTTTGCTTTTGCGGCGTCGAAGCCTTTGATCAGGCCGCGTTCGTCCGTAAACACAACGTCGACATTCCACCAAGAAGACAGAATGTGGCGGAGTTTTTTGATGACGTGAATATGTTCAAACTCATCCCAATTGATCATGAAAGTCCTCCAACTTGTCACAGTTCTTGTCGTCAAAACTTTGAACAAGCTTGAGGGGGTGTCCGATTTTTAGTGACTGGACCTCGGTCGGCCCAAGATGAGTCGCTCTAAGTCAGCGATCTTTCAGTGGTGTTTTGCATCTGGTGCAATTTGAAATACTCGGATTTACGCGCCAAAAGGGCTTCATGCGTTCCGGATTCGACAATATTCCCGGCTTTCATCACGTAGATCAAATCCGCGCGTGAGATCGTCGACAGGCGGTGCGCGATCACCAAAGCCGTGCGTCCTTCCATCAATTGATCGAGTCCGCGTTGCACTTCGACTTCGGATTCCGAGTCCAGTGCGCTGGTGGCTTCGTCCAAGACCAAGACGGGGGCGTCTTTGAAGAACGCGCGCGCGATCGACAGACGTTGCTTCTCGCCGCCGCTGAAGAGGTTGCCTTTATCGCCCACGCGGCTTTGGTAGGCGTGCGGAGCGCGCTGGATGAAGGCGTCGGCATTGGCGCGTTTGGCGGCTTCTTGGACGGTTTCCATCGTTTTCGAGAAATCCCCCGCCCAGATGTTACGCTCGACGGTATCGCTGAACAAGAAGACGTCCTGCGAAACCATCGCGATCTGCGAGCGCAGGTCGCTGAGGGACATGTCTTTGATATCGACGTTATCGACCAGAATGCGTCCTTCGGTGGGATCGAAGAAGCGTTCCAGCAGATTCACGAGGGTCGACTTTCCGCTGCCCGAGGCGCCGACGAAGGCGACCATCTGCCCGCGCTGGATATCGAAGCTGACATTCCGTAAAACCCAGTTTTCGCCGTAACGGAAAGAAACGTTATCGAAGCGGATCTTTTCCCAAGTTCGCGGGAACGGAACGGGTTTCGCGATCTGGGGAACTTCGCTGTCCTCGTCCAAGAGTTCGAACACCCGGCGCGCGGCCACGGCGGTCTCTTGGATACGGACGTAGCTTTCCTGAAGTTTTTTGATCGGCGCGCTCAGCATCAGCATGGCGGCAACGTAACTCATGAAGTCCCCGTAAGTGGCGCGGCCCTGCGCGATCTCCAACGTCATGTAGAGCAGGATCAGGCACACCACGATCGTCATCGCGAATTCGGTCACGGGTCCCGAGGATTCGATCAGCGAGTGAATGCGTTTACGCGAGAACAAGAAATTGTCGCTTTCAACGCCGAAGCGGCGGGACATCTCGTTTTCCAGATTGAATGACTGGATGATGCGCACGCCATCCAGGCTTTCCTTGATCGTGCCGGTGATGACTTCCAGATCCTCTTGGCCGCGCTCGGAGTACTTTTTGATCGAGCGCGAAAGCTGGCGCAGGAACCACAGGATGAACGGCAAGATGACCAGGATGCCGAGGGTCAGGGACCAGTTCAGGTAAAAGAGCGTACCGATCAAACCAATGAAGAGAAGCGGTTCGCGGAAGAAGTCGGCGAACATCCGCAGGCCGTGATGGATGATCGTGATGTCGTAAAGAATCCGCGAGATCAATCCGCCCGAACCCGCCGCGTAGTTCACGTGGAACGAAAGATTGAGTTTCATGAACTTCATCTGCAGTTTTTGACGAAGCCGCTGTGACACGAGCTCGGCCGTGTAATTCATGTTGAAGAAGTGAACGTAACGGAAGATGCCTTTGAGGAAGGCGAGCCCCACGATGATGGCCAAGGTTTGTTTGATCTGTTCGGTGTTGCCGAACTGCAGGCCGTCGAAGACATACTTGATCAGATTCGCGCTGAGGGTGTCCGCCGCGGCCATGCCGACTCCGGCCAGCGCGATGAACAACAGGCGCCGACGGAACTGCATCAATTCGCGCAAAATGCGCTTAATTTCGGGCGGCAAGGTGAACAACGAACTACTTTCCTCTCAAGAAATCGTGGTGGCGCTTCAGATATTGACCCGTCAGCGATTTCTTCGCTTTCATGATGTCATCCGGGGTGCCTTCAGCCACGATCTTTCCCCCATGCTGACCCGCTTCGGGGCCCAAATCAATGATGTAGTCCGACCCTTGAATCACGTCCAAATTGTGCTCGACGACGATCACCGAGCCGCCCGCTTCGATCAATTTATTCAAAACCTTCATCAAAAGCTCGACTTCACGGAAATGCAGGCCGGTGGTGGGTTCGTCTAGAATGTACAAGGTCGACTTCTGGCTGACTTGACTGAGCTCTTTGGCGATCTTCAGGCGCTGCGACTCGCCGCCCGAAAGGGTGCCCGCGGGTTGTCCCAGCTGCAGGTAATCGAGTCCGACCTCTTTCAAGACGCTGAGGGGTTTGCGGATATTCGGGTGCGAGATGAAAAACTGCATGGCGTCCGCGACGGTCATGCTGAGGATCTCGTGGATGTTTTTGCCGCGGAATTGGACTTCCAGGATTTCCGACCGGTACTTCTTGCCGTCACAAACGTCGCAAGGAATGACGACGTTGTCCATGAACTGCATGTCGATTTCTTCGAAGCCGGTGCCACGGCAGGCGGGACAGCGTCCTCCATCCACGTTCAACGAGAAAGTCCCCGCCGTGTAGCCGCGCTCTTTCGCCTCGGGTGAGGTCGCCATGATCGTACGGATTGCATCGAAGACTTTCAAATAGGTGACCGGGGAAGAGCGTGTCGACTTACCGATCGGCGATTGGTCGATCAGCAGCACGTTTTTGATGTACTCGACGCCTTCGATTTTGTCGAAAGGCTGGTGCTTTTCGAATTCCAGCTCGAGCGCTCGCGCCAGGGCGGGGTACAGGGTTTTCGTGACGAGGGTCGACTTTCCCGATCCGCTGACGCCGGTCACGGTCACCAAACGATGCAAAGGAAAGCTCACGTCGAGTTTATGCAGGTTGTGACCGCGCGCGCCCTTCAGCGTGATCTTGTACTTGTAATTGCCGATATCCACAGGCCGGTACACACGGTTCACCGCGCGATCGGGATGGGGTTTCAGGAAGTTCGCGGTGACCGACGTTTTGGAGTCGTAGAAATTCTGCGTCGGTCCCGAGTAAATGACCTGACCGCCCAGCATGCCGCTACCGGGTCCCATTTCGATGATGTTTTCCGACTCGCGGATCACATCTTGATCGTGTTCGACGACGACCAAGGTGTTGCCGAGCTCTTTGAGGTCTTTCAGAATCGAGATCAGCCGATCGTTGTCGCGCGGGTGCAGTCCCACGGTCGGTTCATCCAAAACGTACAAGCTTTGCGACAGGCCCATGCCCAGCTGATTCGCCAGCATGATGCGTTGGAATTCGCCGCCGGAAAGGGTGCGGGTTTCGCGATCCAGGGTCAAATAGTGAACCCCCACGCGCATCAGGAACTCAGTCCGGCTGGTGATTTGCTTCAGCACCTCGTTCGCGATTTCCTTTTCGTTCGTGGTCCACTGCACCTTCTTCAGGAAAGCCGAAAGGTCTTCGATCGTGAGCGAGGTGAGGTCTTGGAGGTTGCGCCCATGCACGGTCACGCAAAGGGCGTCCCGACGCAATCGCGATCCGTTGCACTCGGGGCAAAGGAATGGCGAACGATAACGCGAAATGAACACGCGCACGTGCATCTTGTATTTCACCTGTTCGAGGTATTCGAACAAACCCTTCACGCCGAAGAATTCGTCATTCCCCTTCCAGAGCGCGTCCCGCTGCTCTTCGGGTAGTTTGTTCCAGGGCTTATTCACGTCGATTTTCGCCTTCTTCGCGTACTTCAGAAGTTCGCGTCGATCGGCGTCCGCACTGGGCATCGTGAAGGGATGTAAAGCGCCGTCTTGCAAAGACAGGTTCGGATTGGGGATCACTTTCGAAGGATCCAAATCGAGGATATTCCCGAAGCCTTTGCAGGTTCCGCAGGCGCCGACGGGGCTGTTGAAGCTGAAAAGTTGGGATTGGCGCAGCGGGGGCGTGTAGCCGCAGATCGGGCAGTTTTCGTCTTCACTGAGGGCGAGCTTTTCGCCTTCGGTCGTCAGGACGGTGGCTTGGCGAACCAAACCTTGCGAACGGTACTTCAGGCTCGCTTCATAGGCTTGGCCGAGCGAATCGGCGAGTCGACCTTTCTCTTCCGCGTTGAACGACATCCGGTCGATGACCAGAAAGAAGCTTTCTTTCGGTAGTCCGGCTTTCAGGACTTCTTTCGCGCTCAGCTCGAGGATTTCGCCCATTTCTTCGTGCAGGACGGGCGATTCTTTGTCGACCGGATGGACGATGTCGGTTTTCTCAATCGCAACGGCGACGGCCTTCTTTGCCTTCTTGCCCTTGGCCGCCGACTTGGTCGCGGTTTTCTTCGCAGCGGCCTTCTTCTTCGGAACGTAGATCCGCAAGTAACCGTCTTGCAAAAGCAGGCTGTGCAGTTTTTTGCCGTCGAAGAGCCGCTGGTCGCCCGGGACCTCCGCCAAGATGTAACCGCGCTTGCCGTCGAAGAACTTCAGCACGCGGTCGGTCGCTTCGGTCACGCTTTGCTTCTGCGTGGGGACTTTGTGGATCGGACAGTGCGCGATGCCGATCTTTTCGAACATCAGACGGAAGTAGTCGATCAGTTCGGTGGTCGTGCCCACCGTCGACCGTGAGCTTTTAACGGTGTTTTTTTGCTCGATGGAAATCGCGGGCGGGATATTGTTCACGCCTTCGATGTCGGGTTTCGGCGCCTTGTTCAGAAACTGGCGCGCGTAGTTGGACATGCTTTCGATGAAGCGACGTTGGCCCTCGGCGAAAAGGGTTTCGAACGCCAGCGAGGACTTTCCCGATCCCGAGGGACCGCAGATGACCGTGAATGAACCCAGAGGTACGTTGACCTCGATGTTCTTCAGGTTGTTCTGCTTCACGCCCCAGAGGTGGATGGACTTCATCGTTTTCCTATCCGGAGATAGGCCGATGAAGGCTTACTCCGTCAAATCTTGCTTGTAGAAATCGGACTCTTCTTCGCTGGAGGCTTTCGCGGAACTGGGTTCGGTTCCTTCTTTGAAGGCCTGTCGAATCACATTCCGCGAACTGGTCGTCGCTAGAAGACCTGAATCCGCGTCAATGTTGGCGAAAACAATACCTTCGGGAACCGCCAAAGTCATGGCCGGAAGCTTGTCGTGGGCGGCTTTCATGTAATCGACCCAAATAGGGAGCGCGGCGCGGCCACCGACCTCTCCCTTGCCGATGGATTTCTCCTGGCTGTAACCCACCCAGACGCCGGTGGTGATTTGCTGCGTGAAGCCGACGAACCAGGCGTCAAAATAGCCGTTCGTGGAGCCTGTTTTTCCGGCCACGTCCCGCTCAAGGACCCGCGCGCGACCGCCCGTGCCATCCCGGTCTTCCACGACGGCTTTCAGCAAAGTCGTCATCAGATACGCGGTTTTCGGGCTGATCAACTGCTCGGGATCGTCGAAGAAAAAGTTCGCGTCGATTTCTTTTTTGGGGTCGATCTCTTTGCCCGCGAGTTTCTGTTCGTAGAACTTCTTGCGGCGCTCTTCGAACATCTTTTCGATGGGCTCGATCTGGTCTTTGAAACGCTCATCCAGGGTCACTTCACCCAGCAGGTTCTGGCCGGCGTAGTCGTCGACTTTGTGGATGATGACGGGGCGGACGCGCTTGCCGAGTTTCGCGATCTGCGCGAAGGCCTTCGTCATCTCGTAAAGGGTGACCGAGCTTGAACCCAGGGCGAGGGTAAAATCCATGTTGAGCGTCGAGTAAACGCCCAAACGTTTCGCGTAGTCGGCGGACCATGGGACGCCGATGTCCTCGATGATTTTGACGGTCGGGATATTCAGCGATTTGACCAAGGCATTGCGGAAGATGATGTCGCCGCTGAAGTCGCGGCCGTGGTTCGCGGGCTTCCAAACTTTCGTTTCTTCCGAACCCTTTTTCGCGGCCGCTTTGCCGCTATCCTGCCCTTCGCTGTCTTCGGTGCCGCTTTCGTAAATCAAAGGCGCATCGAGGATCGGCGTGGCGGGCGTGTAACCTTTATCGAGGGCCGCCGTGTACACGAGGGTTTTGAACGACGATCCCGTCTGGCGCGCCGCTTGAATGGCCTTGTTGTACTTGTCCTTTTCGAAATCGTAACCGCCGACCATCGCGATGATGTCGCCGGTCGCGGGTTCAATCGAAATCAAGCCCGCGTCGACGAGCGGTTCTTGTTCAAGCTCGAGGGAAACGTACTTGGAAAAGTCCGGCAGGGTCGTGCCTTCAGCGGGTTTTTTCGCTTTGGCTTTTTCCTCGTCGTACTTGACCGATTTCAGCTTCACCAGGATGACGTCGCCGATCTTCAGGGCATCGGAAGGTTTCTTCAGCAGATCGAGGTCGTAACGCTTTTCGGTGTCGGGTTTGCGCGCCCACTGCATCGACGAGAAGTCGATCAGTCCGTCGACCTCGGCGAGTTTCACCATCACCAGCCCGTTCTTGTCGTCGACTTTCGAGACGATGCCCTTGTAAGTTTCCTCGAGGATCATGTAACCGGGCAGGCCCTTCTTGATGTCGTAAGCCAGATTCAGCGGTCCGTAATCGAGGAACGTGCCGTCGGGCTGAATGATCCGTTCGGGCCGCGCTTTTTGGATCATTTCGTTGCGGGTTTTCAGCAGAAAATCGCCGACCGCTTGGGGCTCGGTGATGTTCTCGCCGGCGCCGCGGAAGCCCTGACGCTTGTCCAGCGCGCGCAGACCCGCTTTCGTGGATTCCTGCGCGGCGATTTGTTTCGGTAGATCCAGTGACGTCGTGATCGAGAGGCCTTCGTTCAGGATTTTGTCTTCGCCGATCTTCGGGATCAGCAGCGTGCGCACGGCTTCCAGGAAATAGGGCGCCTGCTCTTCCCACTTTTCCTTCAGGTACACGGTGACGGGCTCTTTGCCGGCGGCGTCGGCCTCTTCCGGGTTCACGAAGCCGACTTCGGCCATTCGCTTCAGCACGTACAGCTGCCGCTCTTTCGCGCGCTGGGGATTGCGGATGGGCGAGTAGTCGGACGGTGCCTTCGGCAGACCCGCGAGGATCGCCATTTCGGAGAGCTTCAGGTCTTTGATGTCCTTGCGGAAGTAAGTCTGCGCGGCGACGCCCACGCCGTGCGCGCCCGCGCCGAAGTAGATCTGGTTCAGGTACAGAAAGATGATGTCCTCTTTCGAGAGGTTCTCTTCCATCTTGTGCGCCAGGAAAAC
This sequence comes from Pseudobdellovibrionaceae bacterium, assembly GCA_019637875.1. Taxonomy (NCBI): domain Bacteria; kingdom Pseudomonadati; phylum Bdellovibrionota; class Bdellovibrionia; order Bdellovibrionales; family Pseudobdellovibrionaceae; species Pseudobdellovibrionaceae bacterium. The sequence continues at coordinate 22,604 of JAHBUW010000023.1, forward strand.
TTCACGCAGTTTACGCATGTAGGTGCGTTCATTCGTTTGCAGGAGCAGCGTTTTCGCGAGCTGCTGGGTGATCGTCGATCCACCCTGGACTTTGCGGCCCGCCTGGAAGTTCGCGATCGCTGCGCGCATGATCGCCAGATAGTTCACGCCCTTGTGCTGAAAGAACTGATCGTCCTCGGCCGCGATGAAGGCATTGACCAAGTTTTTGGGCATTTGATCGTAAGGGGTCAGGATCCGGCGCTCCCGAAAAAATTCACCGATCTTTTTCCCCGAGCGATCGTAAACTTGCGTCGTTAAGAGCGGCTTGTAGTCTTGCAGCGTAATGATCTGCGGGAGATTCTGTTGAATCTGGTTCACGGCGTAGTACGCGGCACCCGCACCCAAAACGGCCAGCACCACAAATAGAAGCAGAAGCTTTTTGAAAAGCCCTTTAAGCATGACGTCTCCCGAATGAAATGACGTCTTTCAGTTTACGGGAACGTGAGGGAAACGGGTACCTTAGGACGAAAGTAAAACGCCGGGTCGGCACCCGGCGTTAGGACTAAAGACAATGTGTGTAACCGTATTGTGAATCGACCGATTTAGTCTCGGCCGTCGTCATCATCCGAATCGCCGGTCAGGTCGTTGTCGTAGTAGTCTTTCAACGAAGCGTCTTCCACGATCTTCTGCAGGCGCTTGACCTCATCCGAGCAGGCCACGTCGCTTTCCATCGCCTTGACCGAATTCACGAAGTTGCGGAACTGCGAAGCCGCTTCGGTGGGTTGCTTCAGGCCCTTCGGCTTGTTACCCAGATCGCGAATGTCCGCGATCGATTCGTTCATCCGCTGCTGCGCTTGCTGGATGTTTTGGTTCGCCGCCATTTCGGACTGTTGTGCATTCGATTGCAGTTCCTGCATTTGCATCTGCACCGATTGCATCTTTTGGTACAGCTCGTTGTTCGCTTGCTGCATCGACTGCTGCGCACGTTGGATGGCGGTCGATTTGTTCTGCTCGATCTGGTTTTTCTGTTCATCCAGGGCGGCGATACGACGGTTGTTTTCGGCGACGCTGTTGTCCACGGCGTCGATTTCGGCTTTGAAAGACTTGTACGTCGAAGCGCGTGCGGCTTCGTAACGTGCGTAGCAAAGCTCTTTGATGCTCATCAGGCGGCGCTTACGTTCGGCGTAGCTTTGCATATAGTTTTGCGAACCCGACACCATTCCGGCCTTCATTTCGGAAATCGCCTTTTCGAGTTCGACCATACAGTTCGTGTGGATCATCGCATCCGACAGACCCGCGAGTTCGACCGCGCGCTGACCGGTAATCTGCGCGGACCGGCTGCGCGCTTCGATATTCGCCGCGCGGAGTTCGGCCTTCTGCTGATCGATTTCCATCATCTGTTGCTGAGCCTGCATGCCCTCTTCGGCCAGGGCTTTTTGCTGCTCGTCCATGTCTTTACGCATGTCCGCCTGCATTTTGACGAACTCTTGCGACAGCTCTTTTTTCTTCTCGGCCAGCTCTTTTTTATCTTTCGCGAGGTCTTTCTGCAGATCGGCCATTTCTTTCTGGGCGTCACGCAGTGAGCGACTGCGCTCGCGTTTTTCGCTTTCGTAGTCCTTCAGGCCGTAAACCGAGCACTTCTTGATGCGTTCGTTTTGATTCTTGAAGGTCTGGTTGTTGCCCAGGCCGATCGAACGCCAGAAGTCGTTGTCGAATTCGCCTTTCGACGAAGTGTCTTCGTCGGTACTCGCGGTGACGCAGGCTTTCGCTTCGTCCATGCAAGCCTTCACACCCGCGATGCCCGCGTCGGCGCACGCCTGACTGAACTTGTTGTAAGCTTCGCGCGCTTCTTTTTCTTTCTTGCCGCAAACGTTCATTTCCGAGTTGTTCCAAGCGGACGCGCACTCGGGCATGTCTTTGTTGTTTTTGTTTTTCATGGGCTCGCCGCCGCACGAATCATAGAGGATCGGATCTTTGAGGTAAGCCGCGGTCGGCTTACACGCGTAAGTCGTATTGTGACCGGTGATCTGACCGTTCGTCGGATTCACAATGTTCGTCGTCGTGGGCTCGGCTTCGTGGCCGGGTTTACACGTGGGACGTCCGTTCGGATCTTGAGTCACGCCCGGGCCGGGCTGCAAAGTGAAGCGTTGCAAAGTGCCGGTCGATGCCGGGGCCGTGAAGATGGACGTCGTGCCGGTCGTGGTGACGGCGGCAGGGGCCGTCGCGGACCGGGTAACGGGTTTGCCATCAGCGCCCAGGACGGGTTTTCCGTCCGCGCCGATCACGATCGTTTGTACGCGGCGGGGTTCCGTCGTGGTGCCGGTCGGAGCGGTCACGGTGTCGTTGCGAACTTGACGGTAAGAGCGGGTTCCCGGGCTCGATTGGGCGACCGAGCGGACGGTGGTGCGTGCCGTGGGCGCGGGCCTCGCGACAGTTGAAACACGGCGTGTGCTTTCCGCGGAATCGTTGCGGATACTTCGTGCCCTATAGTTAGGGTTGGAAGCGAAAGCTTCGAAAGACAGCGCAGTCATCAGTAGACCGGTGACCATGCCCGTGGTCAGTTGCATTGCCTTGTGTTTCATAAGTTCCTCCAAAGCGCCTTCACTCATCGAAATTCGGTGACGCTTTTGTTGTCTACCAACTCATGGAGCAAATCAGGTGCCCAAAAACGTCGCAAGCTGAGACGTCATCTCAATTGTAAGGGCTTTCCAAATCGTCCCAAAGCAAGACTCGGGTTCCGTCTCAATTTGGGATGACCAGAAAGTTGACAAGCCCCAAGTCCCTATTCATTCATTGAAGGATGCACAAAGGCTTCAATTCTGACCTCCAAATTCGCGGTAAGGCCTATCATGTCCAGACGGAAGACTGGGGAATGCAGAACCCCTTTCTGGTCAGCCGCATCTTCGCGAACGGCGCGGTCGTCCTGACGGTGAAAACGCCGTACATGGAAGCGCTGAAAGGCGGTCCCGTCCGCGACTCCGAAGCTTTGCAGATGGCCCTGCGGCGCCAGCACCAGATGATGATCGAGAAACTTCACGCCGGCGAAGTGTGAGGGAAAACTAGACCCGACTGGACCGGTTGAATCGACGACGGGTCCACCCCCCTTCGTTATTCTGGAGGGGTGATTGAATTCCAGCACGTCTACAAAACATATCCGGGGTCGGTCCACGCCCTGAAGAACGTCGGCTTTAGCGTTGAGAAAGGCGAATTCGTCTTCCTCACGGGACCCAGTGGGGCCGGCAAAACCACGCTTTTCCGAATGCTTTCCGCGTTCGATAGGCCCTCGTCAGGACGAGTGATCGTCGGTGACTATGACCTCGCGCAAATCAGTGCGGCCGAGTTGCCGTACTTCCGCCGCCGCATCGGAATCGTCTTTCAAGATTTCCGTTTGCTGAAAGACCGCAGCGTTTTGGAGAACGTCTCGTTGCCGCTGCTCGTGCGCGGTGAGCGAAGCGCGCAGATCCAGCGGCGTAGCATGGAAGCCCTCGAGGCCGTGGGCCTGGCGGGGCGCGCGAAGTCATACCCGGATTCTTTATCGGGCGGAGAACAGCAGCGGATCGCGATCGCGCGCGCGTTGATTCACCGTCCGGGTCTTCTGATCGCCGATGAGCCGACGGGGAACCTGGATCCCGAGCTGAGCGAAGACATCATGGATCTGATGGAGCGTCTGTGCGCCCAAGGCACGACCGTTTTCATCGCGACCCATGATCACAGTTTGGTCGAGCGTCGTCGTAAACGCCGCATCGAGATCGACGGCGGCGAGATCGTGCGGGACGAAGTATGAGAAAACCGCATTGGGTGGAAACCCTGTTTCAGCATCTGGGGTCGGCTTGGCGGCGCCGGATGGCGCTGAATCTTTTCGTCGTCTTTTCGCTGTTCGCGAGCTTTACGCTTCTGGATACGGCCTTGATCGTGGCGAAAAACTTTGAAGCCCTGAGCCAGTTCTGGGGATCGAAAGTCGAAATGAACGTCTACCTGAAAGACGGCGTCGACAGACCGGAAGCTCTCATCTCAAAAATCGAAGGGCATCCTCTCGTCAAGTCGGTGCAGTTCGTGTCGAAAGATCGGGCCTTCGGTGAACTGCAGGCGCAGCTGGCCTCGCACGCGCCGGAAATTCTGAAAGATCCCGAACTGCTGTCGTTCATTCCGGCCAGTCTGCTGGTGGAATTGAAGGGGTCGAAAAATCCCGAAGGTTATCTGGAAGTCGTCAAAGGTTACGCGGATCAGCTGAAGGCCAACGAGATCGTGGCGGACGTGCAGTTCGGCGCGGGCTGGATGGACGAGCTACGCACGATCCTGCAAGTGCTGGGAAATATCGGCGCGCTTTTCTTCACGGTCGTTTTGGTCGGATCGCTGTTCATGGTGGGATTCGTGATCCGGAATTCGTTGCAACAGCGGCGGGGAGAGATCGAAATCCTTGAGCTTGTCGGTGCTTCACGGTGGTTCATCCGCATGCCGTTCCTGATCGAAGGGGCGTTGATCTCGTTTTTGGCGGGGGCTTTAAGCCTGTGGGTCACGAATTCGCTGTTCGCCCGTGTGAAATCGACGCTGATGAACGAAGACCTGTTTCTGTTCATCGCCTATCGGTTGCACCAGTTTTCGACGGCGGGCGTGATTCTGATGTCACTGGCGTACGCGCTTTTGGGCGCGGCGGTGTCCTACATGTGCCTACGCCACCTGAACACCGGATTTGCGGCGGCCGAAAGCCAAAAGCGGGGAACGTGATGCGCGGAAGTTTCGCGGCGTTCATTCTGTCGATTTTGCTGCCGTGGACCGGGTTCTCGGCCGAAAGCAAGGTCGTGGAGCGAGTGAAGCGGGACTTGGCGGTGCAGACCCAAGAGTACCAAAAGGTTTTGAAGTCCCTGCAGAACATCAATCGCGAGATGAAACGTTTCGTCGAAGAGCGCTCTTCGTTGGATCAAGAGCGAATTCTGACCGACGTCCAGCTGAAAACGATTTCCGAGAAAACGCAAAAGATCGAGGCGCAGCTTGAATCACAGCGTACGCTGTTGCTTTCAAAGCTCGCGTCGATTCAGAAGTTCGACCAACAGGCCTGGCTGTCTTTTCTTCTGAAAGCGAAAAACTCGGCGCAGCTTGAAAGGAACATGAAGATTCTGGGACTGATCGGCCAGCGTGACGTGCAGGCGATGAAAGACTACTCGCGCCTGGCCCGCGATTTGGGACGTCAGAAATCCCGGTTCACGGAAAGGCTCACCTACCTGAACGGCCTGCAGAAAAGAATCAATGAAATGGAAAAGGGTTTGAAGGAACAGACCGAAATGCGCAGCCAGCTTCTGTCGTCGATGAAAGAGCGCCAACAGAAGACCATCGAGCGGCTGCGTAAGCTCCAGGCCAGCCAGGATCGCACGTCGGCGTTGGCCGAGTCGGGAATTCTGGACGCCCTTCTGGGCAGCTCATTCGCCGAACGTAAGGGGCAATTGATTTCGCCGGTGGACGGTACGGTGACCCAAAACTACGGCGTCATTCGCGACAACGAATATCACCTGATCTTGAGTCACCGGGGTTGGATGTACGAATCGACGCTGCATGCGCCCGTTCGTTCGGTTTACGACGGGCACATCGTGCATCGCGGGTTTTTTCCGGAGTACGGAAATTTTGTGATCGTCGATCACGCCGATCACTATTACTCGGTTTACGCCATGCTTTCCAAAACGGATCTGAAAGTCGGCGATCCGGTCAAAGAAGGACAAACGCTCGGTCGCGTGGGAACCAATCCCTTCGACGGTCGCTCCGGGCTTTATTTTGAAATCCGTCATTTTGCCGAAACAATGGATCCGAAAGTTTGGATGAAAGGGAAGGGCTATGAAATCAGCAACCTCGAATGGGATCGCTAAATACCTCAAGTTTGGGGTGGGCGCGGCCGTGCTCATCGGTGGACTAGCCGTCTTCGCGCAGGAGCGTTACACGGATCTTCAGAACTTCGCCAAGATTCTGAATCTGGTGCAGCAATATTACGTCGAACCTGTCGACTCGAAGAAGCTGATGCTGGGCGCGATTCGTGGGATGTTGCGCGAGCTCGATCCGCACACGAGCTACATGCCGCAAGAAGTGTTCAAAGATTTCGAAACCGAAACGTCGGGCGAATTCGGCGGCCTGGGGATCGAGATTTCCATACAGAACGGCATTCTAACGATCATCTCGCCGATCGAAGACACGCCCGCTTGGGAAGCGGGCATCAAGCCCGGTGACCGCGTCGTCGCCGTCGACGGAAAATCCACCAAGGGCTTGGGCCTGATGGAAGCCTCGCAGTTGATGCGCGGGAAGCGCGGTTCGAAGACGGTCTTGACGGTCGTGCGTGAAAAAGAAGACGAGCCCCGTGACATCGCGATCGTTCGCGGCAGCGTGAAGATCCGCTCGGTGAAGCCCACCGATCTGGGCGAAGGCTATCATTACTTTCGCGTGACAAGCTTCATCGAAAACACCGGACGTGACCTTGAAAAGTACATGGCCGAAGCGGTGAAGAAGGCCGGTAAAGACGGCGTGAAGGGAATCGTCATGGATCTGCGCCGCAATCCCGGCGGCCTGCTCGATCAGGCGATCAAGATCAGCGACATGTTCCTGAAGGAAGGCGACATCGTGTCGACCATCGGTCGCGACCCCAAACAGAAGGAAGTCGTTTCGGCGACGAAAAAAGGGAAGTACACCGAGTTCCCGATCATCATCTTGGTCAACGAGTATTCGGCGAGCGCCTCCGAGATCGTCGCGGGAGCCCTGCAGGACAACAAACGCGCGATCGTCATGGGGGCCCGCAGCTTCGGTAAGGGGTCCGTTCAGCACGTGATCAAGTTGGGGGACGGTTCGGGCTTGAAGCTCACCATCGCCCGTTACTTCACGCCCAGTGGACGTTCGATTCAGGCGGAAGGAATTCAGCCCGATATCGAGCTGGAAGAAGTCGACGCCGAAGCTTTCGGCAAGGCCGTCGTCAAATCGAAGGGCGGCAACCGCGAAAAAGACATCGCGGGTCACCTGTTAGGAGAAAAAGAAAAGGCCGCGAAAATCGCCGAACTCAAAGAAAAGAAGCAGACCGAGCAGGACAAGTCGGACATCGCCTCGGGTTGGTGGAAAGCGGAAGCCAAGGAAATCGAAAAGATGTCGCCCCGGGATAAACTTCTGGCGAGCGACTACCAGGTCTTCCAGGCCTACAATTACCTGAAGGCATGGAAGATCATGCGCGGTGTAAGTAAATAGCGAAAAAAGAAAAGGGACCGTGAGGTCCCTTTTGCTTTCTAGTTTTTCTCTTTGAGGTTTTCTTTTTTCACTTCCGTGACCTTTGCGGTCTTCATCAGGAAGTCGATCACCTTTTCTTCGGTGATCATGTAAGTCAGACGCTGAACCTGTTCGGGACGCGAGTAGAAGTCCTTGATGCGGGCGAGATCGATCCCGGTCTGCTGCGCGTACTCTTCGTATTTCTTTTCCAAATCGGCGTCAGTGTAGCTCAGCTCGTGCTTCGTCGCGACGGCGTCGACCAAATAACCCGATTGGATCATTTCACGCGCGGTCGTATCGAAGTCCGCTTCCCACTTGTCGGTGTACGCCGCGAAATCGTCGGGCGTCATTCCTTGTTGGGTCAGACGATTCTTCATGTCTTCGACCAGAGCGGCCTTCTGCTCTTTCAAGAGCGAGGGCGGAACGTCGACGGGGTTCGCGCGGACCAGCGAGCGGAGCAGACGATTTTTCATGTCCGAATCGATGCGCTTCTGTTCGGATTCGTTCAGATCTTTTTTGATGTTCTCGCGCAGTTGCGCTTCGGTTTCGACGCCGGGACCCATTTTGCCGGCCAGGAATTCCGGAGTCAGCTCGGGGAGCGACTTCTTCTTCAGGCCTTTCAGTGTCGTCACGAAATCGACGGGTTTACCCGCGAGCTCCGCGACATGGTAGTTTTCGGGGAACTTCAGGCTGATGGTTTTCGTCGTGCCGACTTTCATGCCGACGATGCCTTCTTCAAAACCGGGGATGAAGCGGCTCGAGCCCAGCTCGAGGGGGAAGTCAGTGCCCGCGCCGTTTTCGAGCGGCTCGCCGTCAAGCTTTCCGGTGAAATCCAGGTTCGCCATATCACCCATTTGGGCGGGGCGGTCTTCCAGAACGTCACCCCATTCGGCGTGCGCGTTTTTGATGTTTTCCACGACTTCATCCACACGCTTGTCGTCGACTTCGAGTTTTTCTTTCTCGACGGTCAGACCTTCGTAGTTTTTCAGGTTCACTTCGGGACGGATCTCGAAGTTCGCGGTGAACGCGAAGGTTTTGCCTTCTTGGAGGTCATCGACCGTGAATTCGAACTCGGGGCTCGAAACGGGATTCACTTTGTTCTCTTGGATGGCTTGGAAGAAGGCATTCTGCAAAACTTCTTGCAGGACATCTTGCTTCACGCGGCCACCGTACACAGACTTGATGGTCGCCAACGGCGCTTTGCCTTGGCGGAAGCCTTTGATTTCGGCGTCTTTCTGGATGGATTTGAAAACGCGGTCGAAGGCGCCAGTGACGACTTCGGCGGGGACTTCGATGTTCAGGCGACGCTCAAGTGAGCTGACATTTTCGATCGTGGATTTCATGGGTACGGACTCCCGGAGATTCAGTTCATAAAACGGGCGGATTAGAAGCGCGGATACTAGGAAATTTGCCCTTGGCAATCAAGCGCCTAATGCGAGGCGAAATGATTGTCCCAGAGAGAGTTGAGAGACTGCAGATTGTGAAAATTCTTTTCGTTTCCGGGAAAGGTGGAGTGGGCAAATCGACCGTCGCGGCCACCCTGGCGCTGCAGGCGGCGCGCGCGGGCCAAAAGACCCTCCTGGTCGAGCTCGGAAATCGCAGTTTCTACGGACTGGCCTTCAAGAAAAACTTCTCGGCGACCCCTTCGCCTTGGCGGGATGGCGTCGATATCGCCCTCTGGGATGGCAATTCGTGCCTGCGGGAATATGCGTTGCACCTTCTGAAATCCGAGGCCCTCTACAAGCTTTTCTTTGAAAACGCGGTCTCGCGCTCGCTGATTCAAGTGGCGCCGGGGCTGGCGGAGCTCGCGATTCTGGGGAAGATTACGAGTGGGCCCCCCCGCAACGTCGGGCCGAAACTCCCTTACGACACGTTGATCGTGGACGCGTTTGCCAGCGGGCATTTTCTGGCGCTTTTACGTGCGCCGCTGGGCTTCGCCGAAGCCGTACGCTTCGGACCCATGGGGAATGAAAGTCGCGACATCGCGAAGGTCCTGCGTGATCCCGAGATCTGCCGGTATTGCTTTGTGACCTTACCGGAAAGTCTGCCGGTGCAAGAGACCGGCGAATTGGTCGCCAGCTTCAAGGAACTCGTTCCGAATATTGCGCCGGAAATCTGTCTGAACCGCTGGCTGCAGCCCGCGATGGCGGCGCAGGTGAAGGCGCCCGTCGGCGGGGACAAAGACGACTTCGCGCACGATCTGGCGCGCCGACGCGAAAGCGAAGTCGCCGCCGAGACGCAATTTCAAGGTTTGAAAACGTGGATCGCGCCGTGGATTTTAGAAACCGACTTCGAAAAGACCGTCCTGCAGCTTGCCGAGATTGTTTCAACGCCCCAAGGTGGCGCCGGTGAGGTGAAGCCATGAGCGCGTACCTGAGCGACGCCAAAGTGATCGTCTGCATGGGGACCGGGGGCGTGGGTAAAACCACGATCGCCTCGGGACTGGCGGCGCTTTTTGCGCGCCGGGGATTGAAAGTCCTCGTGTTGACGGTTGACCCATCGAAACGGTTGAAACAGTCGTTGGGCCTTGATGAAAGCGGTGAACCGCGTCGCGTGGAGCTACCGGCGCTCTCGGCGCCGGGCGAACTTTGGGGCGCCGTCGTGAACTCGAAGAAAACTTTCGACGATTTCGTTCGCCGTGCGGCCAATCAATCGCCCGAAGCGGAAAAGATTCTGCAAAACCGCCTGTACCAACAACTCTCGACCACGCTGGCGGGTTCCCAAGAGTTCACGGCGTTGGAAAATTTGTTGGCGGCCGAGAAAAGCGGTCGCTTCGATTTGATCGTTTTGGATACGCCGCCCGCGCATCACGCTTTTGAATTTCTGCAAGCGCCCCAGAAGCTCGCGTCGATTTTCAACGAAGGCATCGCGAAATGGTTCCGCGCGCCGGAAGGTCGCGGTCTTTTAAGTGGACTTTTCCAAGCCGGAACGAAGCAGACACTCAAAATTCTGGAATCGCTGACGGGTGCGGAGTTCATGGGGCAACTGAGCGAATTCTTCTCGCAAATTCACTCTTGGCAGGGGCAACTCGAGGCGCGCGCGGTCGAGTCGCAGCGCTTGCTGGTGCGACCCTCGACGAGATTTTTGCTGATCACCGCGTTCGATGAGGCCAAGTTTCAGGAAGGCGAAGTTTTCGCCCGTGAAATCCGTAAGGGCGGCTACAACTTGGCGGGCTTGATCATCAACCGCGCGCATCCGCTTTGGTTTCAAAGCGAAGCGCAGCCGGCGGAAACCGGTGCCGCGGGATTGCAGCACGATTTCCGCAAATACTACGACGCCCGCCGCGCGAAGATCTCCGAACTCAAAAAACGATTGGGCGCGACCTTCGCGGTCCTCGAAGTCCCGGAGCAAATCGAAGATATCGATTCGCCCGGTGAAGTTTGGGAATTTTCGAAAAAACTAGAGGCCGCACTTCCGGCCCAGGAGAACGTATGATCCGTTCACTACTCGGTCTCGCGACCTGTTTGTTGCTTGCCGCGTGCGCGAGCACGAAGTCGCCCTTCGTAGCCTCACCGAATAACGAAGATCCCGTCATCGCCGAGCAGCGTAAAGCGATCGAAACCGCGCAGTCTCAGCTGCAGTCGCAAAATTGGTCCGCGGCCGAAGAGCAGTTCACGCTTTTCATTCGTAAATATCCCGTTTCTTTCTACTCGGCGCAGGCCTTTTACGGACGTGGTCGGGCCTTGGAGGGATTGGGGCAACCGGCGGCGGCGATCCAAGTTTATCGTCAGCTGGGCGAGCAGGCGCGGACCGCGGCGCCCGAGTTCGCCGCGCGCGCTTACGTGCGCATGTCGTACTGTCACGAAAGTTTGGGCGATGAGGCGCGGTTGCAGGCGGCATTGGCCGATGCCGAGAAGCTGGCGGACGCGTTACCTTCGGACGTTCGTTATCTGGAGATCCCGACGCGCAAAGCGGCTTCGCTCATGCGCATGGGACGTCGTGATGAAGCCCGCCGATTGCTCGCGAAAGTGGAAAAGGATCTACCCGATGTTCGGCCCACCAGTCCGGATGACCAGCGATTGCGTCATGCCGAAATCTTGGCGAATTTGGGCACGCTCGACGTGAAAAGCGTTACGCCCGAGAACTTCCTGCCCACGCTCGAGGCCCTGCAGGCCTTGCAGCCTTTCCTCTGGAAAGCGATCACGTTGCGCGCGGGAGCGTGGTCCAACCACGCGGCGGATCAGCTGCGTGCCGCTTATTTCAATCTCGCTGGTTTGGCGTTCAGTCCCCCCAAAGTCGAGGGCGGTCGCAGCCAGGAGTCTTCGGCTCGGTACCAGGCGGAGCTGCAAAAGAAATGGGTTGCGCGTCTTCTGGAAAGCTCGGCGGCGCTGAAAACCTATGCGGGCGGGGACCTATCCGAAGGCGGCGAGTCCCTCGTCACGACGCTTGCGCAAATTGAAGAGAATGGACGCAAGATTCTTTGGGGGCGTCAGTCTTTGACTCCGTTGACGGAAGAGTCCAAGGTCCACCAAAACCCGCGCAAAGACGGCCGTGTCGTCTCGGAACCGATGTTCGACGCCGAACGGGGCGCGGAAGTGAAAGATCCGCCGACCGAAATGACCGAGCCTTTGATGCCTGCGCCGAAAATCGATGCCGCCGATCCGAATCTGAAAGAAGGACGTCCATGATCCAGAACTCCCTCCACAAAAACTACTGCTCGAGCACCGACAAATTGTCGACGTGGTACGCCCAGAAGACTCAAGGGTTGGGGCTGCCGTTTTATTCGAGCTACGATATTCGTGACTCGGGATTCAAGGTCGCCAACGTGGACGCGAATATCTTCCCGGCGGGTTTCAACAACATCTGCCCGACGGACAAAGACTACGCGATCGAAATTTTCGCCGAGGCTTTCCGCACCCGCTACGGCGCCAACGATCCCCAGCGCATCATGCTCGTGACCGAAGAACATACGAACAATCCCTACTATTGGGAAAACGTTCTCACGATCAAATCCTTGATGGAATCCAGCGGTCGCAAGGTGATGATCGCGATTCCGCGCCGGATGGAGCAGCCCCTCAAGGTGAAAAGCCTGACCGGCGTCGAGATCGACGTCGTCTCGGCATTTGAAGATTCTGTTTGGGTGAAAGAGTTCAAGCCGGAGCTGATCGTTTCGAACAACGACTTTTCGGAACCTTACGAGGAGTGGGCGGCGCAATTGACGTTGCCGATCGATCCGCCGCGTGAGCTCGGCTGGTACCAGCGCAAGAAGTCGAACTACTTCAAACACTACAACGCCTTGGTGGAGGAGTTCGCCGGAATCTGCGGCATCGATCCCTTTGTGTTGAACGTGAAGACCGAGATCTTCGAGAACTTCGATCTGGCGGACGAGAATCAGATGAAGACCCTTGCCGAACGCGTCGACCTGATGGTCGCGGAGCTGAAGGCTGAGTACGCCAAGCGCGGCATCCAGCAGGAGCCCGTCGTCTTCGTGAAGAACAACGCGGGCACTTACGGTCTGGGCGTGACGATGGTGAAATCCGGCGCCGACGTCATGGAGTGGAACTATAAATCCCGCAAGAAAATGAAGGCCGCGAAAGGCGGGCGCGAGATCCACGATGTCATCGTGCAAGAGGGGATTCCCTCGCGCGTGCAAGCGGACGGTGCGACGGCCGAGCCGGTCATCTACATGGTGGGCTGCGACCTTGCGGGCGGATTCCTGCGTTCCCACGCCGAGAAGTCTTCGACCGAATCGTTGAACTCGCCCGGTGCGGTTTACAAACGCCTGTGCGTCGCCGATCTGCAGGTGAACGTCGAAGGTTCGCCGCTTGAAAACGTCTATGGCTGGTCGGCGCGTCTGGGGCTGCTCGCGATCGGTATGGAGGCGCGGGATCTGGGCCTGCGTCTGCGCGGTCGGGGTTGCCCGACGGCGGGGGAATAAACTTCATTTCCCGACATTGGTCGGGTGGGCTTTGGGCGAATTTCACCCTTTTTTTACCTGAGGGTGTGCTACGCTTTTTCTATGAAGTGGTTTATCGGCGGTTTGATTCTGGGCGTCTCGTTTATCGGGGGATTCAGTTACATCATTCAGTCTCATCAGCCGACGGGTGAAGTCGCGGTGATGAACCGTTCGGCGCGGACGCCGGCGGCGATCCGGAAGGTCTATGACTTTTCGGAGCTCGACGGCAATGCCCTGAACCAAGCTTCCAAACAACGTCTGATGGCGGGCTTTGAAGTCACCCGCGATCAATCCGACATCGGTGTGCGCCTGGGTCACTTTGTGGTCGCGGGTCAAGACGGCGAAAAGGTGTTCGCCTGCGATCGTTTCGACCGCGTGGTCCTTTCCTTCGAAGGCGAAGGCGTCGCGACCAACGGCGATAAGCCGCAGATGGAAGTCGAAGGGCAGTGCGAACCGGACCAAGACGTGAATCGCATTTCGCCTTTGTGGATCCCGGTCGCGCGCATCACCGCCGACACGGTTCATGACGGCGAACAGATCTACCAAAACCGCGGCCAAGATATCCGCGTGAAGTTCGCGAACGTCTCGGATCAATGGCCGCCCCAATGGGTGTTGACCTCGATCCGTTTGAAGAACGCGGGCCATGAAGACGTGACCATCGAGTCGACGGAGCTCCGTCAGATGATGGATCGTCCCGTCGTCGTCGAATTCTAATTCGGTTTCGATCTCAAAACGAGACGCTCCACGAAGCTCGTCGGAGTCCGTCTTTCTTTTCTGTTATCTTGAATGGATGGGGACGTTTCGCCGAGGCAAAAAACGTGGCGTTTTGGGGGTCATACTCCTTCTATTGATGCTGCTGCCGACGTTTCAGAACTGTGGTTCCCATCTGCAGATGACGGGATCATTTGAGAGCGCTTCGGCGCTGGAATCCGTCGGCGCGACCGCTTCGTCCGGAAACTCGCAACAGACGGTTCCCGCGACGGGAGGTTCCGGACAGGCCACCGCGCCCACGCCGTCACCGACGCCGAAACCGACTCCAGTCCCGACGCCACAACCGACGCCTGTCCCGACACCCGTGCCGACTCCGACCCCAACACCCGAGATCGTCTGCCGTCCGCCGCGCCATTACCAGCATGTGCTGCTGCCGGGACAAGAGAAGTTCCTGCAATGCGGGTCCCATTCCGATGTCATGCATGTTTCGGTTCCGGATCGCGGTCGCGCCATCGCCCGATTCACCGCGGGATACCGGAACAATCATCCTTCGACGATTTACTACTGGGCCACGAATGTTGTCGTCGGCGCGCCCATTCAAGTGTCGGGCGTCGGTGACGATATCTGTCCCGGGACGGGGACGGTGGCGAAGCAAACCCTCGGCTACGGAAATTTGGTGGACGGGTACCAGACCGTGCGGGTCACCGCGATTCAAGGCTCGAGTCCCTGCGAGAACGGGCACGTGGCCGTCATGTCGGGTGCGACATTGGATATCTGGGTGGAGGACGATCGCGCGGAGTGCGTGGGCAAAGATCTTTCTTATTCGAGCGTGTACATGACCCGCGGGGTTTCCGAGCAGAACGTGTACGTCTGGAAGACTTATATGGAGGCGGCGGTTACGCTTTCGGTCGCCAAGGCGAAAAATCGTTCGCGCGTGCACATGATGACTTCGGTGGAGGGAACTCCGGATCAAAACCCGAATCGCGTTTGCGGACAAGAGTCGGCAACGCTGGTTTCACAAAGTGCCGTGGGTGGAGCCGTGACCGCGCAATACCAATACG
>JAHBUW010000024.1 GCA_019637875.1 Pseudobdellovibrionaceae bacterium
ATCGCCTTTTCACAACCGTGGAAGTGCGCGAATTCGGCCGCGTGCTCGAGGGCGAACTCCAAAAGACGCAGATCCCGCTCGAAGCTGATCAGATGCAGACGCCGCGGCCCCCGGATTTCGCGGGCGAGCGTCAGCGCGGCCAGCGCGTTCGCGGCGGCCCCCAGGCCCACGTCATAGACGACAAGATCCCCGTGGCCTTCGCGCAGCTTTTCCGCCAAACGCGACGGCACGGCGTAAAGCGCGTTCGCCTCGGCCCAGGGACCGACGGGATTGTGCATGATTTCGTTGACCTCGCGGCACAGGATCGAGACGGCGCCCGCGGTGGTCGTGACAATAGCGAAGGGATCGGCAGGGGTTTGTTCCACGGGCGGAGAATCCCCCTTCGAAAGCCGCCGGTCAACCCGTTATCAGGATCTCTTCATCGTGAAGTCGATCACCCGCAAGACCGTCCGTTGCTTCACGATTGACGTGGAGTAGGCTTAGGGTTCAGCGGTGGGCGAAGGTGCGGGCGGGCGTTTCTTGAAGAGAAGCAGCGCGAGGCCCACCAGGACGAGCAACGTCGCGAGCGCGAATTTGAGATCGACGGGCTCGCGGAGGAACAGCCAGCCCAATCCCACCGCGATGAGCGGATTCACCAGGGCGTAAGTGCTCACCACCGCGGGCGCGAAGTTGCGACTCAGATGAAGATAAGCGCTGAAGCTCACGAGGGATCCGAAAACGATCAAATACCCCAGCGACCACCACGAGACCGCGGGGATCTCGAGCCAAGCGAGGCTCCACGGCTTCTCGAGCGCCAGGCTCAGCAAGCCCGTCGCGATCGCGCCCGAAAACATCTGCCACGCCGAAAAACGGAAAAGCGACGTGAGTCCCTTGGTCCGACGCTGCAGAAGCGTTCCCGACGCCCACAGCACGCCCGAAAGAAAAAGGAAGAACACGCCGACGATGAGGCCGGGGCCGTCCCCGATGACGGCGGCGTGTCCCGTGCCGGCGATCAGCGCGATGCCACCGACACCGATGAGCGCGCCCAGGATCTGGCGCACGGCCGGGCGTCCCTCACCGAAGAAAAACCAACCCATCAGCAAGATCCAGATCGGCATCGCCCCGATGATGACGGCGACGACGCCCGACGCGACCCAGGCCTCGGTCACGCAGACGAAACCGTTCGCGATGACGAGGAAGGCGCCGCTGATGATCGCGGTTTTTTTCTCGGCGGGAGTGATTTTGGATTCACGCCGCAAAAGCCCCAGCGCGAGCATGAGGGCGGCGGCGACAAAAAAACGGAGCGATGAGAGCGTCCAAGGCGGAATCCCGTCGATCGCGTAACGAATGGCCAGATAGGTCGATCCCCAGATCAGGTAGACCGACAGAAAACTCAGAATGTCGACGGACTTTAAGCGCATAGCAGAGCGGAGACGGATTCCTTTCGGCTGACCCCCTGCACGAGGATTTCGGTGCCGGGTTTCTCCAGACGCAGCTCTTCGCCCGCCTGCAGAATATAGTCACGCGGATCGCCGAGCGAGGTCACCCAAAGCGTGCCTTTCAGGCACTTTAAAACCAAAGGACCACGGCTGAGGGGGCGCAGTTTGCGGAATTCTTGGATTTCGAGTTCGAGGGGATAGGTCTTAATCTGGTTCATGTATTTACAGTATCGGCGATATGTGATTAAGTAAAATAGAGTCTTTGCTTTCCATGGAGAAACGAATGGCATTAATTACAAAGCTCGGGACCGCCGGAATGGACGAGCTGGATCTGAAGATTATTAAGCAATTGTCCACCGACTCAAAGATGAGTTTTCAGGACCTGGGACAGCAGGTGGGGCTGACCGCCCCGGCGGTGCATGCGCGCGTGAAGAAGATGGAGAAAAGTGGCGTGATCCAAAACTACGGCGTGAACCTCGACTACGCCCGCATCGGCCTGGACGTCACCGCCTTCGTGCGACTGCAAACCGGAAAGATGAGCTGCTCGACGGCGGGGACCGCGCTTTCGAAATACCCCGAAATCGAAGAGTGTCATTCCGTCGCGGGCGAAGACGACGTCATTATTAAGACCCGCACGGCGACGCCGCTGGAACTGCAAAACCTGCTGGACCGCCTGCGCACCGAGGGGCTGGCGGAGAAATCGGTCTCGATTTTCGTGCTGGAAACTCATTTTGAGCGCTCACGGTTGTGATTTGACTCGAAGTGAGTCACCGGGCGCTCCAAGCTGATTCGCCATTTGCGAGGAATGTCAGGCGTAACTCCCCCTTGAAACCGGCACACTGGTTTCACAAGGGGGAAGTGAATATGAAAACTCAACTGCGGAATCTGCTGATCCTGGTTCCCATGAGCATGACACTCATCAACTGCGCGAAGACCGAGTTTCGCGTATTCGATGAAGCGGAAGTCGCCAGCCAAGCGGTGAACGGCGACGCGCAAATCCCCGTGATCGATCTGGGCGGCCTGCCGAGCGGAGACGGTGACGAAACGACCGTCGTGCGCGAACCCACGTCCACGCCCCCGGGCCCGCAGAACCCCGGCACCACGACGCCCGTGCCGACTCCGACCCCGAACACCTCGTCGTCGACCTATCGCTGGTCGGCGGGGGCGTACGGCGCCTGCTCGGCGCAGTCGCAAGTGTCTGTCGGCGCATGGAGTGAGTGCGAAAACCTGTCTTGCAATGGCGGCGAACAAAAACGCGCGGTCAGCTGCACTCCCCGTTCGGGCGTGCAATCCCGCTCGGTCACTTGCGTTCGCGGCGACGGATTGATCGTGGCCGACCAGCATTGCCAAGGCCTGAAACCTTCGACAACGGTCGCTTGCTCGAGCACTTGCGATACGACCGCGTACCCGACCCGCCAGGCTTGCGTGAAGGGAACTCCGTGCCGCTTCTCGTTCACGACTCAGTATTTGGTTTCGGATGCGAACAACCCCCACCGCAATCACTCGAAGTGCTCCGCGCTGGCCCATGTGAAAACCGGCCTGCACGGTGACCGCTGCTACAACCCCTACAAGAAGGGCGTGGCCGGCGGGGACGTGAAAGCGGTTGCTTTCAACGGCGGAAATGGCGTCGACACGACAACCTGGAATTTGAAACACCCCGGCGACTGCCGTCAGGGCTACGGCGTCGAGATCCAGAATGTGTACTCGTGCCTGGGCGTTTGCAAAAGCGGTCAATGGGTGGAAGTGGACAATGCGATCGGCGACTCGAAAGTGAACCCCTTAACCGGAGATCTCGAGAGTCCCCTCTCGAATCCCTGGGCTCACCCCGAGAACTCGATCGAAGTCGCTGGCCGCCGGCTTCCCCACTACCGGTGCGTTGGCCAAGAATAATGTCTCAGAGCGAGAGGTCCCCTCCCCCCGGGGGGACCTCTTTCGCCGTCTTGAAGTGGGATGAGATTTTGAAAGAACCGGGGAAATCGGTGCATAATAGAAAGGAAGGGGGAGTCGATGCGCGTTCGCTATTTCTGGCTGTTGCTACTCCCCTCCTTGCTCGTCTTTCAAAACTGCGTTTTGGAAAATGCGTTTCAAGCCCAACTCCCCGGCATGCAAGAATCCCTCGGTGGCGGCGACGGCTATGACGGAAAACTCTTCGTTAACCGCGTGACCGAAGATCTTTGCCCGGATGGATCCGACGTACGCTCCATCATTGGCGTCAAGGCCGATGGCGCGGCGGAAGCTCTGCGCCTGAACTGCCAAGAGCGACGCAACGAGCCCGTGACGCTCGCGCGTGATGCCTATATGCCCCACAACCCCGAGAACCTGATCTTCGAAGACAAGACCTTCGATCGCGACCCCAAAGAGTCGGGCGATGTGCGCCGCACGACCTGGCTGTGTCGCGGCTCCGAGACCTACGACTACTACCGCATCTTCCACCAGATCGAGCTCACCAACTTCCGCGATCGCTGGGGGGATATCATCATCAAACCCAAAGGCGCGGGACACAGCGCACGCTTCAAGGCGGCTTACTACGAGCGCGGTTCCACGAAAGTGATGACGAGTTCGGTGTTTGACTCGGGCGAATTCGACGTGAATTTCACGATGGATGGCGTTCCGTGGATCGTCGCCGGCACCCTCCCGGGCGGCGTCGGCGTCAATCTCGCCCTCGTCCAAACCGTCAAGGGTACGCTCATCGGCAAATGGCTTTACCTTCCCGGCGAGGGCACGACACCGCCTCCGGGACTGAAGGGCCTTGAGAGTTTCAACCTGAACTTCGAATGCCGACCGCAGGAGTAAACGAGTGGTCCTGCACGCCGAACTTTTCGCACAGACCGAATCCTTACTCCGCGCCGGCCGCATCGCCGCCGCGGTGGCGCTTTTACGTGAAGTCCCCCCGCGCGCGGTGCCGCGCGAACACGCCGCGCGCTTCGCGAATCTGTGCCGCCGCGTGGGCCTCGTCATGCGGGGACTGCGGACCCTCGCCCCGGTCGTGCGCGGCGAAAGCGGCGTGAAAGACGGTGCCCCCCGCCCTGAAGAGTGGGCCGAGTACGCGGTGCTGCTGCAACGCTCGGGCGCGGTCCAAGAGGCGCTGCGTATCTGGGGTTCGCGCGAGATGAAAAACGCGCCCGGCTTCGGGCTGCAACGCGCGCTTTGCCACTTCAACATCTGGGAGCACGACCGCGCGATCGTCCCGCTGAACGAAGCTTTGCGAGACGCCGCGAAGGACTACGACCGTTTGGTCATCCGCGTGAATCTGACCGCCGCGCATCTTTACGCCGGTGACCATCCGCACGCGCTGAAGCTCGCGCGCGAACTGCGCCGCGATCTGCTCGGTACGCCGAACCAACGCCTGCTCGCCAACGCCATGGAACTTGAAGCCCAAGCCCTGACCGAAGCGGGCGATTTCGCGGCGGCGGGTGAACTTCTGCGCCAAGCCCTGACCTTACTCGCCAGTGCGGCGACGACCGATCAGCTCTTTATCCGCAAAGGGCTCGCGCACGTCGAGTCGTTCTCGACCGGCGATGAAGCCCCGCTCCTCGCGTTCCGGCGCGAAGCGCTCGCGCGTGAACATTTTGAGAGCGTGCGCGATACGGATCGGCTTTTGTTGCATCTGCGCTTCGATGAAAAACGTTTTCAGTATTTGTATTTCGGCACGCCCTGGACCGCTTACCGCGAACGCCTGGTGCGCCAACTGAATTACGAGCCGGAAGAGTCCTTCTTCCAGCGCGGTCCCGATGACGCGGGCGCGGCTTTGGATCTGGGGCGCGGCGAATTCTTCCGCACGACCGGCGCGAAACCCGAAATCGTGGCAGGCGGCAAATCCCTGAGCCTGCTCCGCGCGTTGGGCCGCGACTTTTACAAACCCGCCAACGGCATCGGGCTTTTCTCGGAAGTTTATGTCGACGAGAATTTCGATCCCGAATCCTCGATGAACCGCGTGCATCAGCTGCTGCGACGCACGCGCGAGCTTTTGAGCGAGCAGGATCTTCCGCTGTGGATCGAGGCGCGACGTCCCCGCTTCCGGCTGCGCTGGGAAGAAGAGCTCCGGGTCTTCTTTCCGCGCGAAAGCCGCGAGATCGATTGGGAGGAGCGCCAAATTCGACTGCTACGTGAGCAGTTCGGTGCCGGTCCTTTGATCACGACGGCCGAGGTGCTCGCCGCTTTGCCGCTCACGCCCGCCCAGTTCCGGCGCGTGCGCGAATGGGGCGAGAATCACGGCTGGATCGAGCGCGTGGGCGCGGGCGCCAAAAGTTTCTACCGTCTTCGCAAAGTCGGTTAATCGCTGAATTTCACGGCAAAATGACGGGGTCATTTTCGCAAAAATGGCGTGGCGTCATGGGTTTGTGCTGTTGAAACCCTGACCCAACTTCCCTATTCTCCGCCGCGTGCGAAAACTGAAACTCGAGTCGATGCTCTGGAGTTGGGGAATCCTGTTGGCCACGCTGTGCGGCGTTTCCGCGCCGGCGCGCGCGGCGCTTTCCCCGGATCTTAAAAACCTTCCCGCTCTCGCGAAGCTTTACGCCACCGGCCCCTCGCCGAGGGCCCATTGGTTTTCCGAAAAACAGATCCAGCTTCACTACGCGAGCTTCCGCCCCAGCCAAGATCTGCGCTTCGAGCTGATCTCGGACGCGCCGCTGATGAGTCTGGAGCTCCCGCTGCTTTCGCATCGCGGGGATCTGTGGAATCTTTCGGCCGAGGCGCTGCCGGGCACGCTGACGGAGTGGGCGAAACGCCCCCTGTGGGTGCGGATCTTGGACGCCGCCGGGCGCGAGCAATTCCGCACGTCCGTGCGTCTGACGGGACTTCTCGATCAGCACTTCTTCGATCCGAAACGCCCCGTGGGCCTGCGCTGGCTGAACACCTCGCAGTTCGAGCTGCGGCTGTGGGCGCCGACCGCGAGCCTTGTGGAACTCCTCGTCTACGACACGGCGACCGGTCCCGCGACGCAAACCCTCGCCATGAACGTGGAACCTCAAGGCTACTGGAGCTTTCACGGCTACCGCGAGTTCGATCGCAAGTATTATGTTTTCCGGGTCACGCGTTTCAATCCGCGTACCAGTCGCGTGGAAACCGTCGACTCGGCGGATCCCGCCTCCTTGAACGTGAGCGCCGAAGCGCTGCGCTCGCAGTTCGTGAATCTGAACGATCCCGACCTGATGCCGATCGGCTGGGCGCAGCTGCAAAAGCCGCGACTGGATAAGGTCACGGACGCGACCGTTTACGAGATGCATTTGCGCGACCACACAAGCGACGACCCCGGCATCCCCGAAGCCGAGCGCGGCACCTACGTGGGCCTGGTGAATCCAAAATCGCGCGCGTTTCAACATCTGCGCGACCTTGCCTCCGCGGGACTGACGCACGTGCATTTTCTGCCGCTGATGGACTTCGCGGGCGTTCCCGAACACGTCGCCAAGCGCGCCCGCCCCCGCATCCCTTCGGGTGAGACGCCCGCCTCGCCCACGCCGCAAGAACGACTGGGCGAAGTGCGCGAGATCGACGCCTACAACTGGGGTTACAATCCGGTTTTGTGGATGGTGCCGGAAGGAAGCTACTCGCGACACCCCGACGGTCCCGACCGCATTCGTGAACTCCGCGAGATGATCCAGGGACTCAACCGCGCGGGCCTGCGCGTGGTTCTGGACGTCGTCTACAACCACACCTATTCGGCGTACGAAGAAGAGCACTCGATCTTCGACCGCGTGGTGCCTTACTACTATCACCGCTACAACGAACGCGGTGAACTCATGTCCAGCTC
The DNA here is from genome assembly GCA_019637875.1 of Pseudobdellovibrionaceae bacterium. NCBI lineage: Bacteria > Pseudomonadati > Bdellovibrionota > Bdellovibrionia > Bdellovibrionales > Pseudobdellovibrionaceae > Pseudobdellovibrionaceae bacterium. The sequence goes on from JAHBUW010000024.1 coordinate 7,171, forward strand.
GTGCTGTGCGGACGTCGCCACCGAAAACCGCATGGTCGAAAAGCTCATGATCGAAAGTTTGATCGGCCTGGCCAAGGACTACAAAGTCGACGGCTTCCGCTTCGACCTGATGAATCTGCACCCGACGCTGCAAGTGCCCCGCATCCGCGAGGCGCTCGACGCCATGACGCTGCAGAACTCCGGCGTCGAGGGCTCGAAACTTCTGGTTTACGGCGAGGCGTGGCCCTTCGGCTCCCTCGAAGAGGTCGTGCCGGGTTCGGCCTTCAACCAGCTGCGCAGTCACGGCCTGGGCGTCGGCGTTTTCAACGACCGGATGCGCGACGCCCTTCGCGGCGGGACGACGAGCCCTTCGGAAAAATCCGATCCGGGTTTCGCCACGGGGCTTTTCTGGGATCCCAATCACGAGCCCGCGAACCGCAATACGCCCACCGATCCCGAAGGCCAGCGGCGCAAGCTCCTGCACTTGCAGGACGTGGTGAAGATCGGCCTCGGCGGAAATCTGCGCGATCTGGTGATCCGCGATCAACACAACAACGCGGTTCGCGCGGGCGACTACTTCTTCCGCGGCGCGCCCGTGGGTTACGCGGCCGAGCCGACCGAAACGATCAGCTACGTCTCGGCCCACGACGGCTACGGGCTGTGGGACACGGTGCAGGCGAAGATGCCGTTTCAAGCCTGGGGCCGGCGCCCCGCGACCGCGAACGTTGACGAACGCGTGCGCGTCGCGCGCCTGATGCTGGGAACCGTACTGCTCAGTCAGGGCATCCCCTTCTTCGAAGGCGGCTCGGAGCTTCTGCGTTCGAAATCCGGCGACGCCGACAGTTACGATTCGGGCGATCACTTCAACCAGATCGACTGGAGTGGCGCCTCGAACAACTGGGGCGTGGGACTTCCGCCCGCGTGGAAAAACGTCAACGACTGGAACTTCTGGCGGCCGCGCCTGCTCGACGCCTCTTTGCGCGTGGGTGCCAATGAAATCCAGGGGACGAACGAATACTTCAAGGCGCTTTTGCGTCTGCGCCGGGATTCGCCGCTTCTTCGCCTTTCTTCGGCGAACGAGATCCGTCGTCTGCTCAGCTTCCCCGCGAATGAACTTTCCGGCAGCGATACCGCAGGTTTGATCGGCATGCTGATCGAGGACGCCGAGCCCGCCGTCGATCCGACGCGGAAATCACTCCTCGTCTTGATCAACGCCGGCACGCAGTCCCTCGACTTTCAGAACGCGCGCCTGAAGAATCGCGCGTGGAATTTTCCCGCCGTCTTCGGCCCCGCCGTCGATCGCGATCTCGTGAAGGCCCGTTGGGAGGCCGCGAGCGGACTCTTTTCGGTCCCCGCGCGCAGCATTCTCGTGCTGGAGGAGAAACGATGAAGTCCCTCTTCCTTGCGGGCTGGATGGTGTTTTGGGGCGTCTTCGCGGTCGCGGCCGACGGGGCGGACGGCGCGCCCGTGCGCGTCCGTTTGTGGCATCAATTGATTTACGCCCACCGCGAGGTGCAGGCGAAACTCATCGCGGAATTTCAAAAAGAAAATCCCGACATCGTCATCGAGTCGATCTACCGCGAAACCGAAGCGCTTCGCTCGGGCTTTCAGTCCGCCGCGCTCGTCGGCGGCGGCCCCGAGATCGTCCAGGGTCCGTCCGATCAGGTGGGTCCGCTTTCGGTCATGGGACTCTTGGCGCCCATGGACGAGTACTTCACGCCCGAGGACCTCACCGACTTCGATTCGTCCGCCTTGATCCGCGTGCACGATCAGCTCTTGATGGTCGGCGATACGGTCGGGAACCATCTTTCGCTTCTTTATAATAAGAAACTTCTCCCGACGCCGCCCCAGACGACCGACGAACTCTTCGCCCAGGGCCGCGCTTACAAGCAGGGCTACTTTCTTGTCTGGCATATGCAGGAGCCCTTCTTCTTCGTGCCGTGGGTGACGGGCTTCGGTTCGGACTTCGCTTCGATCGAGGGGCAGCCGAATCTGGATACGCCCGCGATGGCGCAGGCCTTCCAACTCATGAAAGATCTGAAGGCGTCGGGCTTTGTCCCGCGCGATGCCGACTACGAAACCGCGAACGCGCTCTTCAAAGACAGCAAGGTCGCCATGATCGTCAACGGCGATTGGAGCTGGGGCGACTACAAAAAGGCCGGCATCGATTTCGGGATCGCGCGTTTGCCGCAGATCTCCTCCACCGGGCTTTGGCCAGCACCTTTGGTCGCGGCCAAAGGCTATTCGGTGAACATCAACGTCCCCGTCGAGAAAAAAGACGCCGTTCGCCGCGTCCTGCAGTTTCTGACCTCGGCGAAAACGCAACTCGCCTTCACGAAGGAAGTTTCGACTTTGCCGTCGCGGCTGTCGGCCCGCCAAGACCCGGTCGTGTTGAATGACGAGCTGCTGAAGGCCTCGAACACGATCATGGAAGTGGCCAAGCCGATGCCCGTCACCGCGGAGTTGCGCGCGGTTTGGGACGCCTTGCGGATTCAGTACCAGGCGGTGCTCGGCGGCTCGGTGGAGCCCGCCGTCGCGGCGAAGAACGCGCAGACCGAAGCGCTTCGCCAGATCCAGATCATGAACGAGGTCCGTCCCGCCGACGCGGGCGCGATCGTGGTGAAAGCCGTGATGGGGATTTTGGTCCTCGCGCTCCTCGTTTACCTCGCGATGAAGACGCCGGGATTTCTGCGCGATCTGCGCGGACCGAACCGGCTCGCGTACGCGTTTTTGCTGCCGGCGCTTCTTTGCGTGGGGCTCGTCGTCGTCTTCCCGTTTTTCTACAATATCGCCATCTCGTTTTCGAATCTGTCGCTCCGGACCTTCACGAGCTGGGAGATCATCGGCTTTCAGAACTACTTCGAAGTGCTGGTCGATCCCGTCTTCTATTCGGTTTTCTTGAAAACACTGATCTGGACGTTTTTGAATCTGCTCTTCCACGTTTCGCTCGGGGTGATCCTGGCGCTCCTCATCGATCAAACCCTCCCCGCGAAGCCGCTGTGGCGGACGCTTCTCATCATCCCGTGGGCGGTGCCCCAGTACATCACGGCGCTGACCTGGCGCGGGATGTTCAATCAGGAGTTCGGCGCAATCAATCAGGTGCTCGCGAAGTTTTTCGAGATGTCGCCGATCGAGTGGCTGTCCAAGCCGCTCGAGATGTTCGCGGCGTGCCTGATCACGAACATCTGGCTGGGCTTTCCGTTCATGATGATGGTCGCCCTCGGCGGACTGCAGGCAATCCCGCGCGAACTTTACGAGGCCGCGCGCGTCGACGGCGCGAACGCGTGGCAACGTTTCTGGCGGATCACCTGGCCGCTCCTGCAACCCGTGATGATTCCGGCGACCGTTCTGGGCGCGATCTGGACCTTCAACAACCTGAACGTCGTGTGGCTCGTCTCGAACGGCGGTGAACCCGCGGGGCAGACGCATATTCTGGTGTCCTACGTTTATAAATCGGCCTTCGATCTGTACCGCTACTCCTCGTCGGCGGCGCTTTCGATGATCATCTTTTTGATTCTGCTCGTGGCGACGGTCTTCTATTTGAAGGTCTCGGATAAAAAGATCGGGGTGGGGTGATGAAGAAGTCGGCGAGCCTTCTTTTGGTCATGATCTTTTCGGCCTTCGCGGCCTTCCCCGTCTGGTACGTGATCGCGGTTTCGCTCCGTAAGGATAACGCCTTCCAGGCGGTGTCCTGGACGCTATGGGGACCGAATACGTCGCTTGCGAACTACCGGCTTCTGTTTACCGATACGCTCTTCCCGGTGTGGCTCTGGAACTCGGCGTTCGTCAGCTTCGTGGTGACGCTCTTCGGACTGTCGCTCGCCGCGACCTCGGCTTACGCGCTATCGCGCTTTCCGATCAAGGGGCGCAAGACCTTCCTAACGATGCTGCTCGCGACGCAGATGTTTCCGGCGACGATGCTCCTGCTTCCGTTCTACATCGTGCTCGCGCGCTTGGGCCTCGCGAACGATTTCTGGGGACTTCTGATCGTCTATTCGTCGAGCGCGCTGCCGTTCTGCATCTGGCAGATGAAGTCGTGGTTCGACGGTCTGCCGCGCGAGCTGGAAGAGGCCGCGCGGGTCGACGGTTGCACGCGGCTGCAGACGTTTTTCAAGGTCGTGCTCCCCGTCTCGGGGCCGGCGCTCGCGATCACCGCGCTCTTTCAGTTCACGACGGCGTGGACCGAGTACGCGATCGCGGCCGTCATCCTGCAGGATCCCGAATACTATACTTTGCCGGTGGGACTGAAGAGCTTCCAGGCGAACCTCGCGACCGAGTGGGGACTTTACGCCGCGGCGGCGGTCCTCGTTTCGATTCCGGTCGTGATTTTGTTCACCCTTCTCTCTCGCGCCCTGATCTCGGGCCTCACTCTGGGCAGTGTGAAAGGATAAGATGTCATCCGTTGAGCTGAAGAACGTCTCGAAAAGTTTTGGCGAAACCGAGGTCTTGAAAAACATCTCGCTGAAGGTGGAATCCGGCGAGTTTCTGGTGCTCGTCGGCCCGTCAGGTTGCGGGAAGTCGACGCTTTTGCGGCTGATCGCGGGGCTTGAGACCGCGACTTCGGGCGAAATCTGGATCGACGGCAAGAACGTGTCGCAGCTCGATCCCCGGGACCGCAATCTCGCGATGGTGTTTCAAAGCTACGCGCTGTATCCGCACTTGAGCGTGCGCGAGAATCTGGCTTTCGGGCTCGCGCTGCAAGGGGTTTCGAAAGAGGAACAGAATCGCCGCGTGCAGGAGGTCGCCGACACCTTGCAGATCGGACCACTCCTCGACCGTCGCCCGCGCGCGCTTTCGGGCGGGCAACGTCAGCGCGTGGCCCTGGGGCGCGCTTTGGTTCGCCGCACGAAGCTGATCTTGTTCGACGAACCTTTGTCGAATCTGGACGCCGCCTTGCGCGCGCAGATGCGTTTTGAAATCAAAAAACTTCACCAGCTGACCGGCGCGACGATGGTGTACGTGACGCACGATCAGGTCGAGGCGACGACGCTCGGTGACCGGATCGCGGTGCTGAACAAGGGCGTGGTCGCGCAGATCGGCTCGGCGCACTCGATTTACGAAAAGCCCGAGTCGCGTTTCGTGGCGTCCTTCATCGGGACGCCCGAGATGAACTTTCTGCCGGGCGAGCTCGTCGGGCAAAACGGCAAGGTCGTCGGCGTCCGGCCCGAGGACTTCGTGGTCAACGGCCGCGAATCTTCGGGGACCCCGGAGTTCGACGCCACCTTTGAACTTGAAGAGTACCTGGGCTCGCAATCACTCGTGCACACGAAGGTGGGCGACATGGGCGTGCGTTTCCTGACGCCGGAGTCGCTCGGCAAAAAACCGGGCGCCTCGATCAAACTGGGAACGAAGCCGGGCCGCCTGCACGTCTTCGATCCGAAGTCGGAAGCGCGGATCAACAGTTAATCCGATTCGGGAGGGGGACATCCGATGACGGCCGAATATTCACATGACTGGATCCGACGTTGGTGGCGCAAGCTGCGGCCGCAGCCGTTCGCGCCCGCTTTGCTGTGCGCGCTTCTCTTCGCGGGAGAGGTCTTCGCCGGGCCCGCGCGGTTTGACGTACCGGAATTTTTGAAACGCCCCGTGACCACGCCCGGAATCGGTTCCCAGCCGCGTCCGAGCGGCGGGATCCGCACCGTCATGATCCAGATGTTCGAGTGGCCGTGGAAGGACCTCGCGCGCGAGTGCGAACAGGTTTTAGGACCCATGGAGATCGCGGCGGTACAGGTGTCGCCTCCGCAAGAGCATTTGATGCTGGGTCAGAACTCGTGGTGGGAACGCTATCAGCCCGTCAGCTACAAGTTGGTCTCGCGCGGCGGAACGGAAGCCGAGTTCCGCGACATGGTGAAGCGCTGCCAGGCCGTGGGCGTCGACGTTTACGTGGACGTCATCTTGAATCACATGGCGGGCATCCGCGAGGGGCGCGGTTTCGCGGGCACCCTGTACACGAAGTACAACCACCGGGGTCTCTTCATACCCGGGGACTTCAACGACTGCGGCCTTTACGGCGACAACCAGATCCGCAATTATAAAGACCGTTTCGAGCTTCAGTACTGCGAGCTTCTGGGTCTCGCCGATCTGAAAACGTCGAGTCCCTCGGTGCGCCGGACGTTGACCACGTACCTGGACGGGCTCGTCGACATGGGCGTCGCGGGCTTCCGCCTGGACGCCGCGAAACACATGCCGGCCGATGATCTGCGCGCGATCGTGGCGGCGGTGAAAAAGCCCGTCTATTACGTCTCGGAAACCCTGATCGGTCCGGGCGACCCCGTCGGCATCTCGGAGTACACGCCGTTCAGCGACGTGAACGTTTTCCCCTACGCTTACGATCTGGCGCGCGTGCTGCGCGGCGGGTATCTCGCGAGCTGGTTGAACTTCCAACGTATCTATCCCGCGAGCGATCTGTCGGTCGTGTTCGTCGAGAATCACGATACGCAGCGCGAGCAGCCGCTGCAGTCGCTCTCGCGCACGAATGAACCCGAATATTTCAAGCTCGCCGAAGTCTTCATGCTGACGTGGCCCTTCGGTTATCCGCAGCTCTTCTCGGGTTACCGGTTCGTCTCTTACGACGAGGGACCGCCCATCGACGGCAAGGGGTACACGACCTCGCCCCTGGGCGCGGCGGGCGACTGCCTGGCGCCGTGGCAGTGCGAGCACCGGGCGACGCACGTGCGGAACTTGGTGCGCTTCCGTAACCGGACGGCCGGTGTGTTCACAGCGACGAAGACGTGGTCGGCGGGCGGCGAGATCTTCGCGTTCAGCCGCGGGCATCTGGGTTTCACGGTGATCAACGGGCGCGCGACGGAGCTTGCGGGCGCGGCGATCCCGACCGACTTGCCCGACGGCGACTACTGCGATCAGGTGACGGCGTCCGGGACCCACTGCGCGCGCCGCTACTCGGTGCGGGGTGGCCATTTCCGGGGCGACGTCCCCGCGCGCACCGCGATCGTTCTTCTGAATGAGGAGTCCTCGAAATGACGAAGTCCTACAGCATCGGCCTGGATCTGGGCGGAACGAAACTCGCGTGCGCGCTGGTCGACCACACGGGACAGATCCTGGCGTTCCAGAAGGAATCGATTTTGTCCTTGAAGGTCGACCCGAAGACCGGTCCGACCAAAATCGTGGGCGTGATGGGCGAGATGGTCGCGGGGATGAAGAAACGTTTCCCGGAGTGTTTCAAGAAGGGCGTCTTCCGCGGGGTGGGCCTGGCTTCGGCGGGCCCCCTGAACGTGGAACTCGGCGAGATCACGCATGCCGCGAACTTTCCGGGCTGGAAGCGCGTGAAGATCCAGCGCCTGCTGGAAGATGAGATGCGCCGTCGCCGGATCTGCGACCGCGTGGAATTCCAGAACGACGCGATCGCGGCGTCGCGCGCGGAGGGCTGGATCGGCGGCGCGCAGGGACTGCGGAGCTTCGCGGTCGTCACGATCGGAACCGGCATCGGTACGGGCGTGATCTTCCGCGGTCACCCGCTGCAGGATCGCGGGATGGGCTCCGAGCTTGGCCACCTGATCCTGAACTCGATGAACATCAAAACCGCGAAGGACCTCGATCACCACACGGTCGAAGGCGTCGCTTCGGGGACGGGAATTTTGCGCCGGGCGCGCACGGAGCTCGGGCTCAAAGTCGCAAGCGTCGAAGAGCTCGTAGATCTGGCCGAAGCGCAGCCTTTGTTCGACGACGCGGCCGATGCGCTCGCCGCCCTCTGCTATAATCTGTCGATCGGCTTTAATCTGGAGAAGATCCTGTTTTCGGGCGGCCTCATCAAGGTGCGCCACCTGTACTGGAACCGCCTGAAGGCGCGCTACAAAGCCCTGATCACCGAGTTCAATCCGGAGTTCGGCTGCCCGCTCGTCGTGGCGAAAGCGATGAACCAGGCGGGCGTCATCGGCGCCGCCCGCCTTCCTTACCATACCGAAACGGACGTCAAACCGGCCCCGAAAAAAGGTGCCCCGGGCAAAAAAGCCGCCACGCTCACGAAGAAAAAGAAGCCGGCGTCGCCCCGTCGTCGGGCTGCGCGAAATGCCGCTTCGGGCCGCCAGCTCGAAATGAGCGGACTCTCATGAAGAAAAAACCCGATTTACTTCCGGCGCTGGAAGTAAATCTGAACCTTGTCTTAGCGTTACTTCCGGCGCCGGAAGTGAATTCCGGCCGGTTCTTTAGAACCAAACTTCCGTCTGCACGCCGATGGAGTCGATCTCGGTTTTGCCTTGGGCCGTCGTCCCGTTCGCGGCGCCGACGTTCGCCTGATTCCAGGCCGTACGCGAATAGTACGCGCGGACGACCGGACGCGACCAGTAGCCTTTCGCCAAGGACAGCTGCGGCGCGATCGTGAAACGCGCGAGGTTGCGCGAACCCAGGCCGTCGGCCTCGTCCACGATGTGCGACACCCCCGCCTGGAAAATCAGACTGACGTTGTCGGTGAACCAGTACATGGGCCGCACGCCCGCCGACAGCCAGCGAAAGCGCGTGCCCGTCGAAGTGCCGCGGTCGAGTTCGTCGTACATGAACGCGAGCTGTCCCGACCACTTCGTCGTCTCCCATACGGTGGCGTTCCAGGCGCGCAGTCGCTGCGCTCCCGGCACCGTGCACGACGCGTCCGTCGTATCTTGGCAGTCCTTCACGAGCTCGCCCCCCGGCCCCATCGTGCTCATCACGCCTTCACCGTACGCCATCCCGAATTCGTTGTTCACGCCCTCGTAGATGGTGGAGTTCAGCTTCGCGGCGAAAAAGCCGCCCGTGGATTTACGATAGTCGGTGCCCGTCGCCGGATCTTTCGCCGGCGGCGTCGTCGCGGCGACGCCCCACAAGGACAACCAGCCCGCCGGCGTCCCCCAGCCCTCGGTGCGCAGATGAAGACTTGTCTTCGCCGCGATTCCGACCTCGGTGCGCACGTCGCCCGAACCGTTGATCTCGTTCGCCTGCGCATTTTGGATGACCGCCAAGGACCAGGTCCCGTAGTCCGTCTTGATGCCGCCGATCCCGCCGCCGGGTCCCGACATCGCGACCGGATAGTAGTCGTTCAGGTGCACGTCGCCCCAGCGGTAGAAGCGTTTCCCCGCCCAAGCCGTGAAGGGGGCCCCCGCGTAATACCCACCCTCGGAGTAGACCTCCCGCATGACCCACACGTTACCCCCGCGCAGTCCCCCGCCCGTCGGCACCGAGGGCGCCTCCCAGTCCGTGCGGTTGTCGTACACCACCGCGAAGTTCGCGAAGAAGCGGAAGAAGGGATCGCCGTCCTGCGCGGGCTTCAGCACCCACGCGCCGAAACCGAATTCCCCGTAGGTCGCGCACTCGTTCCCCAGCCGGAACTCGTTCCCCCACGCGCCGGGATTGTTGATACACTCCTGCGCGCCCCCGACGCCGTTCGCGCCCGACGACGACCGCAGATACATCTGCAGCTCCGGGGTCAGCGCCGCCCGCGCCCCGCCGCCCGCGAAAACCGAAACCATCACCACGCAACCCAACAAAACACGCTTCAATTTCATGGCGCGTTTCTCTTAGAACCCCGCCGCCATTTCAAGATTTATCGCGAGGGGTGTCTACCAACGCATCGACACCTGTTCAGGTAAAGGTGGAGAGAGTGTGCACTTGTCTCATTCTGAGAACCCTCCTCGAAAACACGCGCCCCTCGCCGAAACGCCGCAAGCCCCACCCTTGCAATCTTGAATGCTCGTCATGAAAGCAAAAACGCCGTTCACCACATTTTCGAAAGGGAGTTTTGCCCTGATTCTGGGCGCGCTCACGTTATCAAGTTTCGCAACAGTCACCGCGACGGCGGCAGCGCAGTGCAGCCCCGACCGGATCGCCGGTCAATGCGACAGCGCGGCCCTCCGTCGCCTGGACAACGGCAACCCCGTGAACTCGAAAATCATCGTCACCGAGATCAAAGAACGCGCCCGCGCCCTCATCCTCGCGCGCGGCTCGAAAGACGACCCCGGCACCCAAGCGATCCTCGCCCGACTCGACTCGCTGAATTTCCGTGAGGCCCCCGAGGACGATCCCTCTTGCCAAGGCCCGAGCAACCGCAAAATCGCCCCCGGCGTCCGCGCCTACGCCCGTAATCCCATGACGACCTCACTGAAGCCGCCGCGCCCCCATCCCGAGGAAACGCCGAACGCCTTCTACGACGACTCGTCCCACTCGGTCGTCGCTTGCGCGACCTCACTGCGACTCACGCCCGGCGCCTGGGCCAGCATCTTCGCGCACGAGCTCGGTCACGTCGTCAGCCCCTGCACGCTCGCGAAAGACACCTACCAAAAAGGCGGCGCCGCCCTCGCGCAAGAACCGCAACAGACCGGCGAAGCGATGGAGAAATGCCTGGGCCGCAGCGCCACCCGCGAGCAAAAAGAGATCGCCTTTTATCTGCTGGCCGAAACCGGAACGACGACGATGATTTTCCCCACGGCGGTGCTGGACCGAAAAACCGCGCCCGTCGTCAAAAAACTCGAAGCCTGCGGACTCTTGAAGAAGACCGCCGACGCGCGCACCGAGATCGCCCCCGTCTTCGCGGACGTCCAACGCTGCCTGCAGCATAAGAACACCGAGATTTTCGACAAAATGGTCGCGAAGGAATCCTCGAAGAAAGCCAAAAACACCCGCGACAAAAACGCCGCCCCCCACATCCGCGGCTTCGCGGATCCGCAGAAGTATCCCGCGCAGTGTTTCGGCGCGACCGAAGAGGAGTTCGCCGACGCCTTCGGTTCCGAGGTGTTCGGCTCTTGGCTCGAGGCCCAGCGCAATCCCGAGACGCGCTCAAGCGAAGCCCTCATCCAGATGCGTAAACTGCAGTGCATGAGCGAAGGCCAACCCCAGCACCCCGAACAAGGCTGGCAGTACCCGAACTTCAATACGCGACTCCTCGCGATCATGAACTCGAAGGGTTTCCGTCAGGCGCAGAACTGCCAGCTCGACGAGAACACCCGCTGCTACTGGCAGCCCTCAACGAACGAAGCCGCCCCGGAGACCGGCGCGGCTTCATCAGAAAACGGTCGTAACTAACTAAAAACTACTCGTACTTGTCGAGCGAACGAACGTCGTCGAGGTTCACGAAAGTGTAACCCGCGTTCAGGAGCATCGGGATCAGCTTCGCGCTGAGCTCGACGGTCTTGATGTTCTTGTCGTGGAGCAGAACCACGCCGCCACCTTTAGAGGTGATCTCTTTGAAGTAACCCGCGGTGCAAACGTCCACGGGAACGGGACGGATGTTTTTCTTCGGGTTATTCGTCCAGCAGTCCCAGTCCGCCGCCGTCGTGATTTGCGACGAAGATTGGGGACGTGTGCCGCGCGGAGTGATCTCGCCACCCGCGTTCCAGAAAACGGGTCCGATATAGTCTTTCAGATCTTTCATCTGATTCAGCTTCGCCGCGTGCGATGCGGTCCATGCGCCGTACGGAGCACGGAAGTACATGCGGTGCGCGGGATTCATGAAGGGCTGGATCTTGTTGTTCGAGTCGCGAACTTCATGCAGCAAAGAGTTGATGTCGAGATAATAGATGTTCTTCGACAGATTCGCGTGGCTGTACGAGTGGTTCGCCAGGATGTGACCGTCGGCCTTCATCCGGCGCAGGGTCGCCTCTTGACCTTTCACCGCTTGGCCCAGCATGAAGAAAGTCGCTTTGATATTGTATTTACGGAGCAGATCGAGCAAAGGCTCGGTTACGCCGGGCGTGGGACCGTCATCATAAGTCAGGACGATCTTTTTCGTTCCGCGCAGATCGAAGTCCGCGATGCTCTTCGTTTGGAAGAGTTGGTTCGCGTCCGTACCGACGCTGAGTTCGCCCGCGTTGTTGTCTTGATTGCCGGTACAAGCCGTCAGGCCCAGGGTCATCGCCAGTGAGGCCGCCGCAATCTTTTTTGTCCAATCCAGTTGAATCATATCCAGTCTCCTTGGGTGTAAAAGTCTCCGGGGACCGTCAGAGCAAGTTCGACTCCCCGGCCAAACCCCCGCCAATGCGTTTTTACGCTGGACAGCTGCTTGCGAGTTCGACACCGGGCCGCGAATTGTCAGCCCGCACCACAAGAACACCGGGAGAAATGGGGATCAACGCATCTCCAAAGCGGAATTCGAAACCGGCTACACCCAGAAGTTCGAAGCGGCCGACACGAATCGCGACGGCGTCATGAGCACGGACGAACTCGCCGCGAAGAAGAATAAAAAAGACGGCACCAATAAGGGACTGAAGGCCGACCACAAAATGGCGAAAAAGGACATGAACGCCGACGGTCAGCTTTCGGCCGAGGAGTTCGCCCGGGCGAAGACCGCGAAATTCGAAAAGATGGACGTGAATAAAGACGGCTATCTCACGGCGCAAGAGATCGAAACCGGCCGACGCGTCAGATAATCGGCTTCCAGAAAGCGGGTGACGTCAGTCCCCCAAAGCGAGGGCGGTCCCAGGACCGCCCTTGGCCGGTGACTAAGGCCAGAGTTTCGAGAGCTCGGCCGCCGAGGGCAGCTTCACGCTCAACCGGTCCGCCGCGATCACCCGTAGAGACTCCAGCTGCGCGAGCGTCGGCTTGACCGGCTTCACACGTTTCAGATCTTTGATCAGCTTGTCGAAGTCCCCGTCGCGGTATTGGTCCTCGAGATCCGCCAAATCCTTTTCGCAAAGAATGAGGGGATTTTTCTTCTCGCTGATCGCTTTCAGAAGGCACTTCTGCGTGGGCGCCATCCGCTCATCCAAGGTCACGCGGATGCGGTTGACGAGCTCACATTCATCCAAATACCAAGGGCGCTTCCCTTCCACTTTTGAGCGGCGCACGTCCCAGTAATGCGAATAACAACCCTGCTTGCGTTGATCGGCGTCGTTCAAGAAGAACTGCACTTGAATTTTCGGGGTCAGCAGACACAGCATCAAAAGGTCTTTCAGCTCTTGACCTCCTAGTCCCATCTTCGTGACCGAAGCCAAACACGCGGCCTGCGCGGCCTGTTCGATCTGGATTTTACCCCAGCCGTTTTTCACGAGCTCTTTACGCAAGGTTTTGGACCAATCCTCCACGACCTTCGAGACCTGCGCGTGCTTCACGTAATCACGGAACCACTTCCCGCTACGCACGTCGTTCAGGGTGACTTTGATCTCTTTGGAAGCCTGTTGTTTGACGGATTTCTGAACTTCCGACGCGATGATTTTTTCGATGTCGTAGCCGAACCACTTCAGAAACCCGTTCACGAAGCCCCAGAAGCCGCCGACGTTCGCATTCGCCTTCACCTTGAGTCCCTTGTGGCTCATGCCCGTGAAGCTCGGTTCGGAAATCTTCGTCAGCGTGATGACGGGCAGCCCCTTCTCGTCCATTTTGGTCAGTAAACTCATGCAGATCTTCGCGCCGTCGAAATCGAAGTTTCCGACCCCGACGCTCACATTCAGTTTCGCCTTCACGTCGGGAAGCGGCCAGCTCATGTTTTTACGCAAATCCCCACGCATCGTCACGTTCTCGGCGTAACCGCGCAGACCGGGGATATTCAGACAGATGTCCTGCACGAGATTGCCCCCGCCCGGCGCCAAACGCAGGAAGATATCGTCCCCGAGTTTGGTACTGGTCGCGCGATCCGCTTGCTTGCGGTCGTCCAGAAAGCTCAGCGTGATCTCGCCTTTTTTCTGATTGCGGTAGATGTACATCGGGATCTTCTGACCTTTCAGGTCGTACTTCACGCTTCCCTTTTTGCCTTTGAAATCCTGCTTGGGGATCGTCAGCACCAGCTTGCGGTCCTTGTCGACGATCTTCCCGAAGGGCATCTCCCCACAGCGGTATTCGCTCGATTTGACCTCATGACAGCCCTCACGGCGCACGATCTCGTTCAGGGCGCTATCGAGGTGTTCCTTCAGAATGGATTGAATCTGGCCGTAGCCGACGTTCACGTCTTGCTGAAAGACGGTCGTCGAGTCCGCGTAAAGAGGACCCGCCACAAAAAGGGCAAGAACAAATCCGGTGGTGTGCTTCAAGATGCGCATACGCTCTCCCTTTGCATCTTCCACCGAACGAAGCAATGGAGGCTATTGCATGAGCCACGCCGTAAAATCGTCTCGGGTTGAGATGGGAAACGCAACGTAAGCGCCGCGGGCACACTGCGGCCGCGACTCGTCACCGGGGTCTGACGGGTGTTGGTTATTTACACAGATCGTAATTGAAGGTCTGCACGCAAGCGGCCACGCCACCTTCGGCGGGAACCTTGCCACCGGAACGGCGGTCATTGCAGCGGAATTCCACGATGGCGCTTTTCAGAAGCTTCTTTTCGCAGCTGAGCTTATTGCCGGAAAACTCTTTGTCGAATTGCGCTGCGGCCTTGGCGTCGCGCCGCAGGCCTTCGTGCAGCAACTGCGCGCCCTGCGACTCGAAGTCGTAAGGTCCCGCCGCCGTCACCATCGCGAAGAGATCCGACCACAACCGCGTACGGAGCTTCGAATTCTTCGCGGCCTCGTTCACACCGGCGCGGATCGTTTTCATCATCGGATCAATCAACTTACCGCCGGTTTCCTGATCGACGGTCGAGCGCGGATTCAGCGCGCCGAACTCCTTCGTCGTTTTCGCGATCTCGTTACAGCTCACGCACGCTTGCGCCTGCGCGATTCCCAAAATCATGGTGACGAGCACGATCGCGATCTTCATCATTGGCACTTCCTGCGGATCTTGGGCGACATCTTCGAAATATCCTCGGGAACGTAGACTCCGACCAGCTGGCGATTCGCCACCGCGGGGGCCACCGTACGACCATCCGTGTAGTAACGTCCGTCATCACCCTTGATGGTGACGTGACCGACGTAATTTCCGTAGGGACGGCTCATACGTCCGTTACGCAGATAGTTTGCGGTCAGCGGGCCTTTGAAAACCAAGATCGCTCCCGGGGGTGCGTTTTGCGCATTGTACTGATTGATACGGTTCACGAAGCCCTTCCGTTTCATCACGCCTTTGGCATGATAGTCAACCGCGTGGCCCAGACCCGCGCCGTTATTGACGCCCGCTTTGTCCAGTGCCTGCCGCACGCCGAGAGCGCACTGACCGCGCGATGCGGGACGGTTACCGTAGTTATTGCGCACGACCACTTTCGCGGCCTTCAAGATTTCGTTCCGCACGCAGGCGTTGCCTTTACCGACACCGCGCGCTTGATCCTGCGTCGCCGACAAGATATCCGCCGCATCGTCGCGCGGGTTACGTGCTTGATCACGGCAAGTTCCGTCCACGCACGCCGTCCCTTCGGTGGCGCCCTTGTGGACCCAACCGGTTTTGCCGTCGTCCGTGCGGACCTGAACCCATTCACCTTCACGTTTCAAGATCGTCATCTTCGAACGGCCACCGCGCAAAGTTGCGATCACCGACTTGTCCGTTCCCGGAGCCGCCCGCAGACGATAATTGCCGGTCGCCGTGATGGTGCCCAAATCTTTGGGACGCGCGATCGGCACCGGTACATCCGCGACGGGTTTTTCGTCGCCGCCCGTCGCCGGACGCGCTTCAGGTACGACTCCCGAGCCGGTCAACGCGGGGTCGGCGGCGGGTTTTTCGGCGGCACGCTCTTCCGTCACGGCGGGGAGCGCTTCACGCTCAACACGACCGATCGGCGCGACGCCCGCACCGTCCGAAATTTTTTCGGCACCCGACACATTCGCATTATTGGGATTCCACACATAAACTTGGCGACCGTCGCTCAGGCGGACGTGCAGCCACTTGCCTTGGCGCGAAAGGACTTCGAAGGTCGAGCCCATGGGCAGCGCGCCCAAAACTTTTCCGCTGGGAGCCTCACGAATATTGAGGCCGATATCTGATATCACCGTCCCGGTGAGCGCCAGTGCCGGCGAGGCGCTGAACGCACATGCCAACCAGATCCCCAGGATCCGCATCGGGCTTTGTTTGTTCTGTCCTGCTGAACTCATCACTGTCCTGCCTTCATTAACGGCCATCATGGCCGGGCCCCAACGGGAGCTCCTGGATCTTGACAGAGGCAAGATTGAATCCAAAAAAATGCCCCCGAAATTCAGGGGCTTACAAAGCCATACTTAAAATGAGCCGAAAAAGCGTCACCGCCACTGTCAACTCTTTCGACATCTTCACGAGAGTTTTAGAGATCGAAACCGAGTCCCGCCTGCACGGTCGTGCCCCGGCCCGCAGCGACGCCCGCGTAGAAATAGAAAGGCCTTCCCTTCAGAAAAACACCGCCGCCCAGAAATCCTCCGCCCGCTCCGGCCGAAACTCCGCCCCCTTCTTCGAAGAGTGCGCCCGTCCCGTAACCGACCCCGCCCATCAGGTAGGGGCGAAACCATCCCGAACCGAACAGATACTTCATATCGAGGTCGCCGGCGATGGTGACCTTGGAGTCTTGCGCGTTGAAGTAGCCCGCGCCGATTTCAAAGGCCCAGTTGTTCCAGAAATGCAAAAGATTGAGGCCCACCTCGGCCCCCGCGGGATTGTGGTAACCGATATTCCACGTCCAATCCGCACGCGCGGGAAGGACCGTCATCACGACCAACAGCACAGCGAACACGCGCATTTTCATCTGAACCTTCATCTGAGCCTCCAGTCGTCCATGATACGCCACACCGCCACCGAATGCGATGTTGCCTGAAAACGTCGAAGCCATGGACAATCTCTTCATGACTTCGAAAGACGTCCTCTTCCATATTCCGTCTGTCGTCGATGATCGCACGCCCTTGCCGCAATACCAAGGCTTCAACCGACAAAAGTTCATTCTCGATTTGCGTGACTTGAAGTTGATGAACTCGGTCGGAATCCGCGCGTGGGTCCACTGGATTCGCAGCTTCCATTCGCCGAACGAAGTGCGGCTGGTGAACTGCCCCGTCATTTTTTTGAATATCGCGTCGATCGTGAGTGACGTCGTGCCAAACGGTGTTCGTATCGACAGCATGATCTTACGCTACGTGAATGAAGAATCGGGTGCGACCCTACGCTGCCTTCTGCAGCGCCCGACGACGGACACCTGGCGGATCCCCGAGACCCTCACCCATCAGGGCCAGACCTACGAATTTGACGGGATTCTTTCAAAGACCCTCGGTCGTCTGAAAGGCGAAACCGAGCTTCTCGAGACAATGGCGGAGGCCGACTTGGCCGCCAGCGGACTCCAGGTCCTCACTCAAGACTAGCGGCCCTGGTGATTCGCGCGGCCTTTTGATTAAGGAGCGCGCGGTCCGGCGGTCTGCGACTTCGCTTTCTCTACCGGCTGCAAAAGATCTTTTTTCGACGGCGCGAATTTGCGTGCCTTCTGCAGGCCCGAGTCCAGAAGCGACGGGGTTTCGGCGACGTACTTCTCTACGCTGTGAACCAAAGACTCCAAACGCTTGAGCTGCTGGGCGACCGGTGCGGCGGGCTTCGCGGCGGACTTCACCACCTTCGTCGAGTTCGCCGCTTTCTGCAGGAACGGATCGCGTCCGCGCTCGTTCTCGATCAAACGCTGGCGCAAACGCTCGGTCTGCATCTGTTCATTCGCGAAACGTTCCGCATCCTGGACCTCGGACTCGATCCGCGCCATGCGGTCGTCCTCGGTCTCGGCGAATTGAATGAGGGCTTCGGGCTCTTCACTTTTGCTATTCGGACGCAGCACGATCGGCGCTTCCGAAGCCTTCACCAACTTCTCGAAAGCGTCGGCGATCATCACCGCGAGTTCGTTTGCGCGATGAGCGTTCGCGGCGGAAGTCCCCGGCGCCGGTTGGTCCAGGCAAGCACGCCAGTCCCCCGGACGCTGGGGACGCATCCGTACCCAACCCGACCGGCAACCGCTGACCTTGATTTCATGAACGCTGGCATCTTTCGCGACCAGCCCCTCGAGGGCCGAAATTTTCGTGATCAACGCCGAGACGTCTTTGCGGTGAACTTGCTTCCAGGTCGATTGGCCGCCGTTCAAACGCACGGTCATCTCGTAGTGCGCGCCGCGAGGCTTCAGTTCCATGCGCGCGCTCAAGCCACGGCTCCAGACCTCGACCCGCAGGGGCTCGGGCGCGGCGGCCAGGGACATCATCGGGAAGAAAAATGCCAAGCTGATTTTCACCATGAGGTTTTTCATGCCCCGGCTATCGTCATTTTCCCAATTTGACTCAAGTCGAGTTCTTCTCCGCAAATTTGTCAGCCGAACCGGAGACCGAACTCCGGAATTCTGAAGGTCATCGCCCCCCGTTGAGACCGCTTCATCTTTCCATTCGAAAAAGTCGGAATGACGGGGGAAACTGGGAGAACGCGGATGATGAAACCTCAATGGTCCTTCTTCATGGTGATGCTCGCCCTTCCGGGCTTGCTCCTCTTTCAGAACTGCTCCGGGCAGGCGCTGAAGCTGCGCGTGGACGAACTTCAATTCAAATCGGAAAACATCTCTTCCGGAAATGGCGATGGCTACGGGGGTAAGATCTACGCCTCGGTCGATACGACCGGACAGTGCTCGAGCACCGGTTTCGCGATCAAGGAGCAGTTCGAGTTCCGCGCGGAAGGTATCGTACAGACGATGGAAAACTGCGTGCGCCTGGCGGTGCCGCTGCCCCGACCGGACCTGATCGCGGACCGCACATCCGTCGACGCGCGCCTCTTGATCGTCGACGGCAAACTTCTGGAAGAGCGACGCTCGAGCTGGGAAAGCGGCATCGCGGTGAACGACTTCGTCGACGTCTTCTGTCAGGCCGTGAACGCGAACGAACGTTACGAAGTCCAGCTGAGTCGGGTCTCGGATACGATCATCCTGACGCCCCCTCCGGCGCCACTCGCCTCGGCCCCGACCGATGGTCCGCCCCTACCCACCGGGGCCGCCGCGCCCACCCCTCCGGATCTGGAAGTGCGGGTCCGCTCGGCCAGAGTTCTCTTGCAGAAAGTCGGGCAAAACGGCGAAATCACGATATTAAAACGATTGCAGTTCCCGAAAATTCACGAGCCCGTCTTCCCCATGATGGAAGCCAACGGCACCCGGCTTTTCCATTCAACCGAAGATCCCCGCAACCCCGGAAACATGTTCGTGCGGGCGAACATCAATAACCAGCCCGTCAATCCGGGCGCGCCGAAAGACTTCGATATGCGGCTGAAAGACCAGTCCGCGTACCAAGCCGAAAAAGCCACCTGCTGGCAGGCCCACTAGTTTTTCTTGGGTTGAAAGACGCGCGCGAATTCTTCCTCGAACTTCGCGTGCTCGGTTTTCATCAGCCGATCCCAGACCGACAAGAACAGTCCGTAATTCGCCCGAAAGTAGCGGTGATGTTGCGCGTGGTGGGTCCCGCTGATGATCCATTTTCCGTAACCGTATTTTAACGCCGTCGACGGCAGGACCTCGAAGCCCAAATGATTGGTGATCGCCGAGATCGTCATGAACGTCAGGTGAAAGATCAATACGACCGGATGAAGCGGCAAAAACAAGACGACGAGCGGAATCCAGATCGCATTGATCAACGACTCGACCGGATGAAACGAGAACGACGCCCACGGACTGGGACGCAAAGACTTGTGATGAATCTGATGATAGCGCTCGTAAACGCCGGGTCGATGCAGCCAGACGTGCGTCCAGTAAAAATACGTGTCGTGAATCAGTAGAAGCAAAAGCCAACTGACCGGCAAATACCACAAGCCGTATTCGTCGAACCTCAAATAGAGCTTCGTCCAGCCGAGCTCCCACATCACGCCCAGCAAAACTCCGGTCGCGGCAAAGATGAAAGAGCTCATCAAAGACCACTTCAGTTCAAAAAGTTGTTCTTTCTTTCCGGGAAGTTGCGGATAGATCTGCCGCGCGCGCGTCGCGGCCGGACGCCAGCGGTAGAAAACCGCGTGAAACGGTAAAATCATAGCGAAGTAACGAAACACCACGAAACCCAAGATCACGACGAAGGCGAGCGCCGCGACTTTGGGGGAAAGCAGACTGACCGGAATATAGGATTCCAGCTTTTCGTAATGCTGAACGCTCAACTGGTCCATGAAATCCGGAGCCTATCCCAGTTCGAGACGAGGGGTCCAGGTTTTCCCGAAAGCGCCGATAAGAAATCATGACATCGCTCACTCGCGCGATTTTCGCGCTCACGGCACTCGCACTTCTCTCTGCCTGTTCGGTCGACGGGCAGATCACCGATGTCACGCGTCGAACCTATGTTCCTCGCCTGGGCGAAGCGACCGGACTCATCTCGGGATCACAGCAAAACTTGACGACCCCCGAAGGTTATCAAGTGTCGAGTTCCGTCGGCGCCCCGTTCTCGGGAAAAACCGACACCGTCACGAGCGAAGGCTACACCATCCACTCCAACGTTCAGGGAAATATCAATTCCGAGACGTTTGACGTCATCATCGAGTGACGCTCGAGCAAATTCTGTTTCATTCCAGACCAAAATCCAAAACTGAGACACGAATGTTCGTCTAGAACGACGAAGATTTCGTCACGTTGACATCTTTTTCACCTCAACCCTCAAGGCGCGACGACCGATAAGTAAGTCGTGAAGATGCTTCAGGGATTTGCACTTCGAAGACTGACGATCGCGATTGCCGTTTCCACCATGGTGGGAGCGGCTTTGCCGTCATTTGCGGATTCAAATCAGCTGGTCACGTACCAGGGACGCATCCTGCGTCCGGACGGAACTCCCCTCGAAGGCACGATCGATTTCCAAATCAAGATCTTCAGCCCCGGTCCGTCGAAGTGTCTGCTGTGGTCGGAACGTCAAACGGTCCCGATGCAAGGTTCAAAAGGCGCGTTCTCGCTCGAGATCGGTAAAGACGTGAACCGTTTGACCGGTCCCACCGGCGGCGGCGCGACTTCGTTCGGTCAAGTGTTCGTCAACCACCCGAACCTCGTGATCCCGAGCGCGCAGTGTAACACCGGTTATACCGGCTACACCTCGAACTTCGCGGACGATCGCACGATCAGCGTGACGTTCTCGGATGCGGGCCAAGAAATCCGCGTCGTCGACCTTCCGGTGAAGTCGGTCCCCTTCGCGATGCAAGCCGAGCAAATCTCGGGCTACTCGGTGAACTACCTCTTCAAGGTCGCCGGCCCCGCACAACCCGGAGTGAAAGCGGCCACGCTCTTCTCGCGCGATGCGGTCGACCTGCTTTGGGAGCTCGCCGAAAACCAGGATCTCGAAGGTAAGCAACTGCATAACGTCGGCACTCCCATCGTTGGCGGAGACGCCGCCAACAAAGACTACGTCGACACCCAAATCGCATCGCAAGGTTCGCTGGGGATCGCCACCCTGACGGGCGACGCGAACATCCTCGTCGGAACCGTCGGCAATGCACGCAACCTGAGCCTCGGCACAACGGGCGTCGCTGCGGGCACGTACGGCGCGGTCGCCCCCACGGGCGTGCTGATCCCGGTGATTCAAGTCGATATGTGGGGCCGGATCACTTCGGCCAACAACCAGGCCATGCCCGTCGCCGATGGCGCAGGTCAGCTGGGACTGATCACCGTCGACACCACAAATGGATTGAGTGTTACGAACGGCACCTTGGGTCTGAATTTGACCAACCTGTCAGGAGCGAACTTCGGTGCGCAAGCGCAGAACGTCGTCTTCGCAGGCCCCGCCAGCGGCGGTTCCGGCCCCGTCTCTTTCCGTCAACTGGTCGAAGAAGATATTCCGGTTCTGGCGGCGACGGGCAAAGTTCAAAACTCTGCGACCACCGCGACGCCGGCACTGACCAACGACGCGATCATCGCGCGTGACGCCACCGGCGCCTTCACCGCATCCGCCGCGTTCTTGAACTATCTGGCTTTGGATAACGGTCTGCATGCGGGCACCTCTTCCGCAATCCTGCTGTCCGCGCCGATGGGCGCGAGCTACAGTCTGGTGTTCCCGAACACCGCGCCCCAAGCCGGCGACATCCTCTCATTTGACGGTTTGGGAAATATGGTGTGGGTCCCGGCCGGATCGATGGGCATGACGGGCCTGGAGCTCGTCGTACCGGCGGGCGAGATGACCGTTTCCGCCCCCGTCGGTCCCGGCGAAGGGACACTTTCCATCGGCTGGCGCGATCAAAATGCGCGTTTGGTTTTCGCGGCACCCATCGCGGGTTCGGGTCAACCGACCTTCCGCTCGCTGGATCCGCTCGACATTCCGGATCTCGATGCTTCGAAAATCAATAGCGGCACTTTTGATGTCGCCCGCATTCCCGATTTGGATGCCGCGAAGATCACGACCGGAACCCTGGGCGTTCAACGTGGCGGCACGGGTCTCGACGGTTCGGTCGCGACCACCGGCCAACTCTTGATCGGCACGGGCACGGGTGGCTTCGCCCTCGGAAACCTCTACGGCGGCTCGGGCGTTTTGATCGACAATCAATCGGGCTCGATCGGTATCTCGTTCAATCCTTCGATGGCGGGAGTGGTCACTCATGTCGGCGCGGAAGTGCCGAGCTTCATGAGCGTTTCGCCTTCGGGTATCTCGTCTTCGGGCACATTCCAGTTCTCTTATAATAGTCAGGCCCAGAATCTGGTCTTCGCGGCGCCCACGGGCGGCTCGGGCGCACCGGACTTCCGCGCGCTGCACCCCTCGGATATTCCGAACCTCGATGCCGCGAAGATCACCTCGGGGACACTCGACGTCGCACGCATCCCCGATCTGGATGCGGCGAAAATCACGTCGGGCACTCTGCCCGTCACTCGGGGCGGAACCGGACTCGCGCCGCAGGTTGCGGATGCGAATCGCGTTTACGGCATCAACGCCGCGGGCGACAATTCGGAATTCAAAACGATGGTCGCCGGCTCCGGCGTGATGATCAATCACACCCAAGGCTCGATCGCTTTCACTTTCGATCCGGCCGCCGCGGGCGTCGTCACCAACGTGGGACTCACCGCGCCAACTTCGATCTTCAACGTCTCGGGCTCGGCCGTCACCGGCGCGGGCACCCTGGGACTGCATTTGAACTCGCAAAATGCGACGACCGTCCTTGCGGCGCCCACGGGTGGTTCGGGGGCGCCGGAGTTCCGTGCGCTGACTCCTTACGACATTCCCTATCTTGATACTTCGCATTTGATCACCGGCCTTTTGCCCGTCGAACGCGGCGGCACGGGACTGGACGCGACGTTGGCGACCGATGGTCAGCTCTTGATCGCGGACGGCACCGGTGGCTTCGCGCTGAATACTTTGACGGCGCTTTCGGGCGTCGTGATCCAGAATTCTTCGGGTTCGATCGCGATCGGCTTCGATCCTTCGGCGGCGGGTGTGGTCACAAACGTGGGCCTCAGCGCGCCGACTTCGGTCTTCACCGTCAGCGGATCGGCCATCACCGGCGCGGGCACCTTGGGTCTGACCTTCAACTCGCAAGACACGGCCACCGTGTTCGCGGCGCCCACGGGCGCTTCGGGCGTGCCCTCGTTCCGCTCGCTTGTCGCTTCGGATATCACCGCGGGCACTTTGGATGTCGCGCGGATTCCCGATCTCGATGCCGCGAAAATCACTTCGGGAACCTTGCGTGTCGAGCGCGGCGGCACCGGCCTTGACGGTTCGGTCGCCTCTTCGGGACAACTCTTGATCGGAAACGGCACCGGCTTCGCCCTCAATACCTTGAGTGCGGGTTCGGGCGTGACCATCATCAACGGCGCGGGCTCGATCTCGATCGGTTTCGATCCCTCGGCCGCGGGTGTCGTCACCAACATCGGCGCGACCGTGCCGAGTTATATGTCCGTAGCCCCGGGCTCGATCTCTTCGGCCGGCACTTTCGCATTCGATTTCAATGCGCAGAACCAGAACTTGGTCTTCGCGGCACCCACGGGTGGCTCGGGCGCACCGGGCTTCCGTCAACTGGAGCCTTCGGACATTCCCGCTTTGGACGCTTCGAAGATCACTTCGGGGACACTCGACGTCGCACGTATTCCGGACCTGGACGCGGCGAAAATCACGTCGGGCACTCTGCCCGTCACTCGTGGCGGAACCGGACTCGCACCGCAAGTCGCGGATGCGAACCGCGTTTACGGCATCAACGCCGCGGGCGACAACTCGGAGTTCAAAACGATGGTCGCCGGCTCCGGCGTCATCATCAATCACTCGCAAGGCTCGATCGCGTTTACGTTTGATCCGGCCGCCGCGGGCGTCGTGACCAACGTGGGACTCACCGCGCCGACCGCACTTTTCACCGTGAGTGGATCGGCCGTCACCGGCGCGGGAACATTGGGACTCACACTGAACTCGCAGAATCAGAACTTGGTCTTCGCCGCACCCACGGGTGGTTCGGGTGCACCCGGCTTCCGTCAGTTGGAGCCTTCGGATATCCCGGTCTTGGACGCTTCGAAAATCACTTCGGGCACACTGGATGTCGCACGTATTCCCGACCTCGATGCGGCGAAAATTACGAGCGGAACTCTGCGCGTTGAGCGCGGCGGCACCGGCCTTGACGGTTCGGTCGCTTCTTCGGGGCAACTCTTGATCGGAAACGGCACCGGCTTCGCGCTCAATACTTTGAGCGCAGGCTCGGGCGTCACCATCATCAACGGCGCAGGCTCGATCTCGATCGGTTTCGATCCCTCGGCTGCAGGCGTCGTGACCAATGTGGGCGCGACCGTGCCGAGCTATATGTCCGTCGCGCCGGGCTCGATCTCTTCGGCTGGCACTTTTGCCTTCGACTTCAATACACAAAATCAGAACTTGGTCTTCGCCGCACCCACGGGTGGTTCGGGTGCACCGGGATTCCGTCAGTTGGAACCTTCCGATATCCCGGTCTTGGATGCTTCGAAGATCACTTCGGGCACACTGGATGTCGCGCGGATTCCGGATCTGGATGCCGCGAAAATCACGAGCGGAACTCTGCGTGTTGAGCGCGGCGGTACCGGTTTGGATGGATCCGCAGCCGCCTCGGGACAACTCTTGATCGGAAACGGCACTGGCTTCGCGCTCAATACTTTGAGCGCAGGTTCGGGCGTGACCATCACGAACGGCGCGGGCTCGATCTCGATCGGATTTAATCCGTCGGCCGCAGGTGTGGTCACCAACGTGGGTTTGACCGCGCCGACATCCGTCTTCGATATCACGGGTTCGGCCGTCACTGGCGCCGGTACTTTGGGCCTGAGCTTCCTTTCGCAAGAGACCGCGACCGTCCTCGCGGCGCCCACGGGCGCTTCGGGCGTTCCGTTCTTCCGTTCGCTGATCGCTTCGGACATCACCGCGGGCATCTTGGATGTCGCACGTATTCCCGATTTGGATGCCGCGAAGATCACGTCGGGCACTCTGCGTGTTGAGCGCGGCGGCACCGGCCTGGACGGATCCGCCGCTTCTTCGGGACAACTCTTGATCGGAAATGGCACCGGCTTCGCGCTCAACACTTTGAGCGCGGGTTCAGGCGTGACCATCACCAACGGCGCAGGCTCGATCTCGATCGGCTTTAATCCCTCGGCCGCGGGTGTCGTCACGAATATCGGCGCAACTGTACCGTCTTATATGTCGGTTTCGCCTTCGTCGATCTCGTCGGCGGGAACTTTCGCCTTCGACTTCAACTCGCAAAATCAGAATCTCGTGTTCGCGGCGCCCACGGGCGGTTCGGGCGCGCCCGGCTTCCGTCAGTTGGAGCCTTCGGATATCCCGAACCTCGACGCCGCGAAGATCACTTCGGGCACGCTTGATGTCGCGCGCATTCCCGATCTGGATGCCGCGAAAATCACGAGCGGAACTCTGCGCGTTGAACGCGGTGGTACCGGCCTGGATGGTTCCGCAGCAGCCTCGGGACAACTCTTGATCGGAAATGGCACCGGCTTCGCCCTCAATACTTTGAGCGCAGGTTCGGGCGTGACCATCACGAACGGTGCGGGCTCGATCTCGATCGGCTTTAATCCCTCGGCCGCGGGTGTCGTGACCAACGTGGGTCTGACCGCTCCGACCGCTCTGTTCACCGTGAGCGGTTCGGCCGTGACCGGCGCGGGCACTTTGGATCTGTCCTTGAATGCGCAAAATCAGAATCTCGTGTTCGCGGCGCCCACGGGCGGCTCGGGCGCCCCGGGATTCCGTCAACTTGATCCTTCGGACATCCCGAGCCTCGACGCCGCGAAAATCGCTTCGGGCACGCTCGACGTTGCACGTATTCCGGATCTGGATGCGGCGAAAATCACGTCGGGCACTCTGCCCGTTACTCGCGGCGGAACGGGCCTCGCGCCCCAGGTTGCGGACGCGAATCGTCTGTACGGAATCAACTCGGCGGGCACGAACTCGGAATTCAAAACCGTCGTCGCCGGTTCGGGCGTGACCATCACTCATTCGACGGGTTCGTTGGCGTTTAGCTTCGATCCGTCGGCGGCGGGCGTCGTCACCAACGTGGGTTTGACCGCGCCGACCTCGGTCTTCGATATCACCGGCTCGGCCGTCACTGGCGCCGGCACTTTGGGGCTGAGCTTCCTTTCGCAAGAGACCGCGACCGTCCTCGCCGCGCCCACCGGCGCGTCGGGTATCCCCTCGTTCCGTTCACTGATCGCTTCGGATATCACCGCGGGCATCTTCGATGTCGCACGCATTCCCGATCTGGATGCCGCGAAGATCACGTCGGGCACTCTGCCCGTCACACGCGGCGGTACCGGCCTGGATGGTTCGGCCGCGGCTTCGGGACAACTCTTGATCGGAAATGGCTCAGGCTTCGCGCTCAACACTTTGAGTGCGGGTTCGGGCGTGACCATCACGAACGGTGCGGGTTCGATTTCGATCGGCTTTAATCCCTCGGCCGCCGGTGTCGTCACGAACGTCGGCCTCACCGCGCCGACCGCCGTCTTCAGCGTGACCGGTTCGGCCGTCACGGGCGCGGGCACCTTGGGACTGACCTTCAATCCGCAAAACCAAAACCTCGTTTTTGCCGCGCCCACGGGCGGCACCGGCGCTCCGGAATTCCGTCCGTTGGATCCTTCCGACATTCCCAACCTGGATGCGGCAAAGATCACGAGCGGAACTTTGGATGTCGCGCGGATTCCGGATCTGGATGCCGCGAAGATCACTTCGGGCACTCTGCGCGTCGAGCGCGGCGGTACCGGTCTTGACGGTTCGACCGCGGCCTCGGGACAACTTTTGATCGGAACCGGCACGGGCTTCGCGCTGAATACGCTCACCGCGGGTTCGGGCGTCACCATCACGAATGCCGCAGGCTCCATCGCGATCGGCTTTAACGCTCAGGCCGCCGGCGTCGTCACGAATATCGGCGCGACGGTGCCGTCTTATATGTCGGTTTCGCCCTCGTCGATTTCCTCGTCGGGCACTTTCGCCTTCGATTTCAACTCGCAGAACACAGCGACCGTGTTCGCGGCACCCACGGGCGCTTCGGGCGTCCCCTCGTTCCGCTCCCTCGTCGCTTCGGATATCACTGCGGGCACTTTCGATGTGGCACGTATCCCCGATCTGGATGCGGCGAAGATCACGTCGGGCACCTTGCCCGTCACCCGCGGCGGAACCGGACTCGCGCCCCAGGTTGCGGACGCGAACCGTTTGTACGGAATCAACGCGGCGGGCACGAATTCCGAATTTAAAACTGTCGTCGCCGGCTCGGGCGTCACCATCACTCATTCGACGGGTTCGTTGGCGTTTAGCTTCGATCCGTCGGCCGCGGGCGTCGTCACCAACGTGGGTTTGACCGCTCCGTCGTCGGTGTTCGACGTGACCGGTTCGGCCGTGACCGGCGCGGGCACCTTGGGCCTGAGCTTCCTTTCGCAAAATACCGCGACCGTTCTCGCGGCACCCACCGGCGCGTCGGGTGTCCCCTCGTTCCGTTCGCTGATCGCGTCGGATATCACTTCGGGCACTTTCGATGTCGCACGTATCCCCGACCTCGATGCAGCGAAAATCACCACCGGCACACTCCCCGCGTCGCGTGGCGGAACCGGGCTTGATGGTTCGACGGCGGCCTCGGGACGTCTGCTGATCGGCACCGGTTCGGGCTACGCCCTCGGCAA
>JAHBUW010000025.1 GCA_019637875.1 Pseudobdellovibrionaceae bacterium
GATAGATAGATAGATAGATAGATAGATAGATAGATAGATGCGCGACACTCCATTGGTTCGGAGTGCTGGATATCCAGTGTCCTTCGTGCGGGGACCGGGGCGGCGGAATAAATCTATTCCGCATAGGAACTTCCGATTCGATTGAGTCGCGGAGAAGAGCCGGATCTCGAGCATCACATTTTCTTCGACGACGTGTCTTCGGAGAGAGTCTTATGTCCCTCGGAAAGTGCCGCGCCGTGAGGCCCGGAGATTTTCTTTGACCGGTTTTTCAAAGCGCGAGGAAGCCTTCAAACGCACGCAAATTCCATGGTTCGAAAAATCTGAATTTCGACCCGCAAAGATTGCCGCATGAGCCTGTCCATCGCCATAGCGAGAGCTTTTCCGCGCACTCTCCCTCGCGAGAAAATCGCGCCGCCAAAAACCGTGTTAAACAAAACCCATGACGAATCGAGAACTGCACCTCAAAACAAAATCCGTCGCGAAAACCTACCTGCAGATCGAGGCTGACCTCGTGGCGCTCCTCATCGAGATGGATCGCCGCCGCGCCTTCCGCGATCTCGGGTATGCGAGTCTCTTTCAGTACTGCGTGCTCGAACTCAAACTCTCCGAAGCGGTGACGTCGGCTTTTATCACGGTTTCCAGAAAAGCCGCGGTCGTTCCCGATCTGATGGAGGCTCTCGAAACCCAAATTCTCACCGTATCAAAAGCCGCGAAGATCACGTCCGCACTGGATATCCAGCACGTCGAAGAAACCAAGCAGGTGATCAAGTTCGCTTCTCAGCATTCGGCCGCGGAAACGGAAAAGTGGCTTCGTGAGAAGAAGGGGCTCGAAACTCTCCATACGCTGAAAATCGATTCAGCCACGATGGCGAAACTCAAAAAAGCGCGAGCTCTGACGAAACGCGATTTCGCGCTCGAGGAAATTCTCGGCCTCGTGCTGGACGAATTCATTCAAAAACATGATCCCATCGAAAAGGCGAAACGTAGCCTTGGTCGGAGCGCGTCCGGGAAGGCCGCCTCCAAAAAACGCACTCCACTTCCGGTGCGGACCTCCAGAAATATGACGAACGCCGCATATCCAGTGTTGTCTCCGCGGACGGAGAGTCAAACTCCCATGCCGGAGCGGAGTCCTTCCGTTGGCATTGAACATCCCGCACCGAAACCGACGTCAAATTCGCTCGATAGCTTGAACACGAAAGTCTTGCCCACGTCCGCACCTCCCCCGCGGAAATCCTCCGCGCGCAGGCCACTCCCGGCCCGCATCAAACACATCGTGATCACCCGGGACAAAAACCGTTGCACGCACGAGATCCGTCCCGGCTTGCGTTGCCCGAACGACAAGTTTCTGGAGATCCATCACCGCCGACCGCTCCAGCATGGCGGCGCGGATACTCCCGAAAACCTCGTGCTCCTCTGCGCGGCCCACCACCGTCACCACCACCAGGACCTCTGAAGCGGTCGTCGCGGCGAAAATAGATCCGAAACCGAGACGCCGCCCCCGCACGACCGCCGCTTCATCTCAAACCAAGGCGCTCCCGCACCGATTTCGTCTCAAGCTGAGCGGATCGTGCGGCTTTTGTGACTGCGGTTCACGAGCGTTTTTCCCTATTCTGAGAGTGTCACAAACAAGGGGGAAACGATGAAAGCACAAACTTGGATCACGGTCGCCGCGATGACGCTCACACTGGTCGCTTTTCAGAACTGCGCGCCGGTCACCGCATTGAAAGAAACGATGCCGCTCGCGGGAAAAACCGACGCTCCCATCGTCGGTGAAGAGCAGATCTTCACCGAAACCCTGGGCTCGGATCTGCAACCCCAAGCCTCCAGCGAAGTTCTGGAATTCCAAGGCGGCGAGGAAGAGCTCGAAACGGTCCAGCAGGAGCTCGCCACCAAAGAAGTGCACAAACGCCGCTGCGTCTTCCATCTGGAAGGTTCGCGCGGGGCGCGCTGGTTCACCGAACGTTATACCCGTTGGGAAGACTCTTGCTCGAGCGAGCAACCCAAAGTCGCCGCGAACAATCCCCAAGCGCGCATCGTGAAAGTCGAAACGAACTTCGTTGCGGACCAGGTGCCGTTCGATATTCACAAGACGAAGTGCACGTTCACTTTCCGCGGCACGGCGGGCAACATCTGGATCTCGGAGCGTTACCGCGTGTCCGATGGTGTGTGTAACGGATCGGAGCTCGTGAAAGTGCGCGTGAATAATCCGAAAGCGACCGTCATCAAGATCACGACCAACTACGTGAACGATTCGATCGACCTGGCTTCGAAAAACAAGTGCACCTTCGTCATGCAAGGCGAGAAGGGAAACCTCTGGTTCAGCGAACGTTACGTCGGCGCCGACCAAACTTGCGACATCGAGCTTCCGAAGGTCCGCGCGAACAACCCGAAGGCGACGATCAAAAGCATCACCCAGAACTTCGTCTTTGACCCTTATTTCTGATTCACAACTTTAAGAGAGGACTGAAAACCAAAATCCAATAACGCTCATCCACCCTGACTTGCAGCGTGGCCTCAGGATCCGCCAAGAACGGCGGGTTCTGAGGCTTTTTTCATGCCTGAAGAGCCGAATGAAGCGCGAAAAAAAAGGCCGCTCAGGGCCTGGGATGCTTCCTCGGATTTCGCGGAAGCTCTTCGCAAACGTGGTGCGCAAGGAGGGACTCGAACCCTCAAGCCGTTAGGCATACGCCCCTCAAACGTACGTGTATACCAATTCCACCACTTGCGCACGTTTGGAAGAGCACCCAATTCATCCGATTTCACCCCCCATGTCAATGCCGTCCCAATTCTTTTGTGCGCCTAAAAAACCAAAGATGCCCCGCATTTACGCAAAATCATGAAAGCCCATTAACCACCGCCGGGGGGATCACCGTCATACCAGCAAGAGCATGATGCTCGAGTGCGAGGGGGTGCTGAGGCTCTAGGACGGAGCTGCCAACCCAGTTCAAACGACAAACGACTTATTCGTCCAAGGATGGAGCGAAAATGGGTCTGGATCTCGTGGTGATGTTTTGTGTGGTGTACTCGGGGCTGGTTCTGACGGGGATGTGGTTTTACCTCTCTCCGCCGAAAGGAAAACTTCTGCGCTCGCATGAGGATTTCCTGAGGCAACTGGACGAGCCCGCGCCGAGTGCGCGGATTCTGGAATTTCGCCGGAAATCCCTGTGAGTTTGTGGTGGTGTTTGTTTCCTAAAAAGTGAGTCGTGTTCCGTAGGACTGTTTTCGGTTGGGTGGTTCCCGGGGGCAGTCCGGGCGGGAGTCTCCAGTTCGCAAGAATTGGGGGCTCCCGCCTTATTTTTTGGTTGCCGCCGCTCCGCGTTTTCAATACTTTGGCCGCCCATGCCAAAGATCCTCTTTGCCCTTGTTTTGGGCATTTCCACGTTCGCTTCCGCTCAAGTTCCCGCGCTTCAAGGCGGTTGGGCTTTGATTGAGCAGGCTTGCGTGACGCCTCGGGATCGCGTGATCATCGGTCCGGGCTTCCCCGGAAATCGCGAAGAGTGGATTTTGCGTTTCAACTCGCCGGGACCGGCGGGCTTTTACCAATTCAGCGCCGTTTACATCGGCGTGAACGCCGACAACTGCAAAGTCAGCTTCGAAGGCGACTTCCAGACCGAGCTGAATCCTTCCGGAAATCTTTCGGCCATTCAATATTTTCCGGATCGCGCGAGCGTGAGCAAGGCGGGGACCTTCGAGCCTCCGTGCCGCGTTTTCTCGTCCGAAAAGGCGCAACGTTTCGACGCGCGTTTTGAAAACGTGAAGGGGAAAGCCGGACCGGGCGCGCGGCGTTTGCGCATGCTGGGGCCGGACACCGAAAAGCGCTGCGAAGGTGGCCTTGATAAAATGGAACTGTTGTTCGAATCGCTCTAAACTTTTGAGGACATATGTTGAAATCGATCCTTCTGCTCGCATCGTTCTTCGTCGTGGGCCAGGCTTCGGCCGCTTTTGAATACCGCGTGAACCACGTCCAATGTGAAAACTCGTCGGGTCGTTTTGAGCGGCGCAAGATCTTTCCCGCGGTGAAGGACGAAACGCGGCTGAAGCTCATTCCCGCAGGCAACGACCGCGGCGTGATCGAGTACGCGGCCGAACACCTCGGTCTTTCCGGCGGGGACTGCCGCGTGAGTTTCCGTTTGGACTACGAGTTTTCCGGACTCAAGCTGCAGGTCTATCCCCAGCGCCAGAGTCTGCGGCGCGCGGGCGGCTACTTCGCGCCCTGCGAGCTGCTGACGACGGACGACGCGCGCGAGTTCGAGATGCGCCACACGCCGAACGGTTTTGAAATCGTCGGCGACGACCTGACCCGTCTTTGCCATTCGTCGCGCCGGGCCCGCGTCTTGATCGTTTTGGATCGGATCTAGATGCGCACGAGCGAACTGCACTTCGACTTTCCGGAGGAACTCATCGCGACGGCGAAGTCCGATCCGACCCGCGTGATGTGGGTGGGGGACGATCGTCAGCCGCAGGAGCTCACGTTCGCCGAGGTCCTGACGAAAATTCCCGCCGGTGACGTCGTCGTCGTGAACGACACCAAAGTCGTCAAACGCCGCGTGTTCGCGAATGATCTCGAGATTTTGTTCCTGCAGGAGCTTCCCGAAAACGAGTGGCAGGTGCTGATGCCCGCGAAGAATCTCAAAATCGGCGCGCGGATTTCGCTGCCGATGGGGGCCACGGCCGAGCTCATCGAAAAGGGTCGTCCGCAAGAACTCAAAATCGACCGCAAGCTCACGCCCGAAGACTTCGAGAAGCACGGCGAGCTGCCGCTGCCGCCCTACATCCAAAGGGCGCGGGGCGAACGTCACAATCGCGGCGCGGATCAAGACGATTACCAAACCGCGTGGGCGAAAAGCGACGGCAGCCTCGCCTCGCCGACGGCCTCATTGCATTTCAAAACGGCCGACATCCAGACTTTGAAGGATCGCGGCGTCCGCGTGAAATCCCTGACTCTGCATGTGGGTCTGGGGACCTTTCTGCCGGTGACGAGTGACAATCTGGACGAGCACGTCATGCACGCCGAAACGGTGACGATTCCGCGGGACACTTGGCTCGCCATCGAGGCGGCACGTGGCGAAGGGCGCGGCGTCTGGGCCCTTGGGACCACGGTCGCGCGCGCCATCGAAAGCGCGGCGGCGGGACTTCTGACCGAAACGCCGGACGGCTTTCATGGTGAAACGCGGCTCTTCATGAAGCCGGGCGCCGAGTGGCGCCGGATCACGCGTCTGATGACGAACTTTCACCAGCCCGAGAGCACGCTGCTCGCGCTGGTCGCCTCATTTCATTCACTCGAGTCGGTGAAGAGCGCCTATCAGTGGGCGATCGAACGCCGTTTCAAGCTTTTCAGCTACGGGGATTTTTCAGTATGGATTCGTTAACCACCGGCGGCACTTCGCTCGCGAACACGAAAACTCTGGCGACAGTACAGCTCGCGGCCGACGCGATCGCGACCAACGCCAGCGCCATGACCACGGGGGAATTCAAAGTCCATCGCCAGGACGGAAACGCCCGTCGCGCGACGCTGATGACCGCGCACGGTCCCGTGCAGACCCCGACCTTCATGGCCGTGGGCACGAAGGCGACCGTGAAGGCGATGACCTCGCATGAACTGAAAGAGATCGGCACGCAGGTCGTCCTCGGTAACACCTATCACCTGCATTTGCGCCCCGGCGAAAAGACGATCAAAAATCTGGGCGGTCTGCATAAGTTCATGCGCTGGGACGGCCCGATCCTGACCGATAGTGGGGGCTTTCAGGTCTTCTCGCTGAGCGGCCTGCGCAAACTCACCGAGCAAGGCGTCGAGTTCAAATCCCACCTCGACGGCGCGAAGCACTTTCTTTCGCCCGAAACCAGCATGCAGATCCAAATGGATCTGGGCTCGGACATCATCATGGCGTTTGACGAATGCCTCGAATACCCCGCGACCGCGACGAGCGCATCAAATCCAGCATGGATCTGACCCACCGTTGGCTGAAGCGCTCGAAAGAGGCCATGACCCGGCCCGAGTCGCTTTTGTTCGGGATCGTGCAGGGCGGACTCAGCGAAAAGCACCGCATGTACTCGATGGATCAGGTGACCAGCGTCGATCTTCCCGGCTACGCGCTGGGCGGATTCTCGGTGGGTGAGCCCATCGAGCTGATGCATGACCTCGTGAAGGTCATCGGGCCGAAAATGCCCCAGAACAAACCCCGCTATTTGATGGGCGTGGGGACCCCGCTGGATCTGATCCTATCCGTGGATTCGGGGATCGATATGTTTGACTGCGTGATGCCCACGCGGGTCGCCCGCAACGGCACGCTCTACACCTGGCAGGGGAAAGTCAGCATCAAACGCAACGAGTACCGCGAGGACTCGGGGCCGCTCGATCCCGAGTGCGACTGCTACACCTGTACGCACTATTCGAAGGCCTACCTCCGTCACTTGTTCCTGAGTGGTGAGATTTTGGGCAGCCGCCTGAACTCCATCCACAATCTGCACTTCTACATGTCACTCATGGCGAAGGCGCGGGAGGCGATCAGCGAAGGGCGCTGGGCCGCCTTCCGGGATGCCTGTCTGGCGCGTTTCGTCAAAGCCGCGCGCGAGCCGATGAGCTGAGTTAAGTCTTGATCATTCTTTGGAAAACCGGGCAGGATGAGCGTTTTAATCACCCGGTTTTTGCCACAGGAGATCCGAACTTATGAATCCGGCTTCGCAACCCAGCCTTTTTGAAATGGCCCTGCCCTTTATCGTCATGTTGGGCGTGTTCTACTTCTTGATTCTGCGCCCGCAGTCGCGCCGCATGAAGGACCACGACAACTTGCTTAAAGGCATCAAACGCGGCGACCAAGTCATCACCGCGAGCGGCATCCTTGGCACCGTCGACGGCATGACCGATGCGATCGTCACTCTCGAAATCGCGCACGGCGTGAAGGCGAAGTTCCTGCGCAAGCAGATCGTGGCGCTGCAGAGCTCGCTCGAAAAAGGTCCGTCCGAGAAGAAAGCCTAAACGGCGCGGGCCCGCGAAAATCCAAAAAATTAAAAAATCAGTTCCATCGAAGGGGTAAACAGCAATGGAAAATTTGACGTCACGAATCTGGATTGCCGCGGTCGGCGTCCTGACCGTCTTCGTGTGCCTGGCGCCGAACTTCATCAATACCGAGAAGATCTGGTGGCCCACCGAACGTAAACTCAACTATGGCCTGGATATTCAGGGCGGCCTGCATCTCGTCATGGGCGTCGATGTCGCCGGCGTGGTGAAGGAGCAGGGCGCGCGCCAAGTGACCGGCCTGAAGGCCGAGTTTCAGCGCGAGCAGATCCCGGTCGCGGATGTCGTGCTGACCAAACCCGAACAGGGCGAAATGGAAATCCGCGGCGGCGATTCGGCGCGGGTGAAGGAATATATGTCCAACCGCTACAGCACCATGCTGCAGCTGCTGAAGGACACTCCCGATAGCCTGACCTATCGCTATTACGACGCTTACCTCATCGACTTCAAACAGAAGGTCATCCATCAGGGAATCGAGACGATCCGTAACCGGATCGACGAGTTCGGCGTGGCCGAGCCCTCGATCTCGCAGCAGGGTTCGGACCGTATCCAGGTCCAGCTTCCCGGGATGGCGGATGCCGAGCGCGCGAAGCAGCTCGTGAACACCGCCGCGAAACTGGATTTCATGCTGGTGTCGAATCAGATGCCCCCGAACATCATGGAGCTGATTAATCAGGCCGAGACCGCGGGGAACTACAATCTGAAGGATATGAAGTACTCGGCTTACGTCGATCGTCTGAACAAAGACCTCGAAGGCAAGCTGCCCCCGAAAACGGTCGTTTTCTTCGAACGTTCGCCGAACGCCGACGATCTGGAGTCGGGCCGCATTCCCTATCTTTTGCAAACCGACACGAACCTGGGCGGAGCGGATTTGACCGACGCTTTCGTCAGCTTCGATCAGTACGGCGTTCCCGAAGTTTCGCTGCGTTTCAACGCCGCGGGCGCGAACGCCTTCCGTGACCTGACCACCGCGAGCGTCGGCCGTCAGATGGCGATCGTCCTTGATAAGGTCGTGAAGACCGCGCCGAACATCCAAACGCCCATCGGAAACGGCGAGGCCCGTATCACGTTGGGCTCCAGCCGTAACCGCGATCAATCGCTGGCCGAGGCGCAGATGATCGCGACCTCGCTGCGCGCGGGCGCGCTGCCGGCGGCTCTGGAGCAGTTGGAAGAGCGCCGCGTGGGACCGTCTCTCGGGGCGGACGCCATCCGCAAAGCGCAGATCGGTTCGCTCTTCGGCGCGATCGCGATCCTGGTCTTCATGATCATCCGTTACCGCGCGATGGGCGTGATCTCGGATCTGGTTCTGATCCTGAACGTCCTGATGGTGCTGGCGATCCTGACCTCGCTGGGCGCGACGCTGACCCTGCCCGGGATCGCGGGGATCGCGCTCTCGATCGCCTTCGCGATGGACGCGAACGTCCTGATCAACGAACGCATTCGTGACGAGCTTCGCAAGGGCGCAAGCTTCGTTTACGGCGTCAAAGAAGGCTACGACCGCGCGATGTCGGCGATCATCGACTCGAACTTGACCTCGGCCGCCACCGCCCTGGTTCTGTTGTACTACGGAACCGGCCCGGTGCGGGGCTTCGCGGTGACGCTGCTGGCGGGGATCGTGACGACGCTCTTCTCGAACGTCTTCATCTCGAAGGTCATCGTCGACGTCGTGATTCACAAATTCGGCAAAAAGACTCTGTCGGTTTAAGGGGACAGCATGAGCACGAATACAGATAAACAGACCCGTTTCAATTTCGATTTTGTCGGTAAAGCCCCGCTGTTCGGCGCGATCTCACTGATCCTGACCGTCGCGTCGTTGATCTATTTAGCCATGGGCGGGATTCATTACGGCATCGACTTCGCCGGTGGGACCGAAGTGCAGGTGAAGTTCGAGAAGGAACTTCCCATCGCCGAGCTGCGGAACAAGGTGGAAGACCTCCATCTGCTGAACCCTTCGATTCAGACCTTGCAAGCGGACAGCGGTTCCGAGTACGTGATTCGCTTTCAGATTCCCGAA
The DNA here is from genome assembly GCA_019637875.1 of Pseudobdellovibrionaceae bacterium. Taxonomy (NCBI): domain Bacteria; kingdom Pseudomonadati; phylum Bdellovibrionota; class Bdellovibrionia; order Bdellovibrionales; family Pseudobdellovibrionaceae; species Pseudobdellovibrionaceae bacterium. Next base: position 9,030 of record JAHBUW010000025.1, read on the forward strand.
GGCAAAGACGAAAAAGAGATCAACGAGCGGCAGAACGCTGCGGTTGCGTCGCTGCGGACGGCACTTGAGGGGGATTTCAAGGCTTACGAGCCGGACATCCGCCGCGTCGACTCGGTCGGTCCCCAGGTGGGCGCGGAGCTGAAGCGCAACGGCTTGCTCGCGGTGTTTTACTCTCTGCTGGTGATCTTGATCTACATCTCGCTGCGCTTCGATTATAAGTACGCGCCCGGCGCGGTCATCACGCTGGCGCACGATGCGATCATCACGCTCGCGCTCTATATGTTGATGGGGAAAGAGATGAATATCTCGGTCCTGGCGGCGCTGTTGACCCTGATCGGTTATTCGCTGAACGATACCATCGTCGTGTTCGATCGGATCCGCGAGGTTTCGGCGACGTCGAAGGGCGCCGAGTCCAAGGCCATCGTCAACCGCTCGATCAACGAGATGCTGGGTCGGACGATGATCACAGCCGTCACGACCATCGTGGCGACGGGCTTCTTGTGGTGGTTCGCTGACGGAGACGTTGCGGACATCGCCTTCATTTTGTGCGCGGGAACGGTCTTCGGGACTTACTCGTCGGTTTACGTCGCCGCTCCCATCATGATGTTGATGGAGAAGGTCAATCTGGCGCCCCGGCCGACAAGCTCCAACCAGGCTCGCGCCTAGGCCAAGAAGACAAGACCCTAGCTCTAGGAGGCGTCGGTGCCAGGACGGTGGCAGGAAAGAAGCTCAAGCACGAGCTTGAAAACGGGGGATGAAAATCCCCTGAAGGTCCCGGATCAGATTCAGCGTTTGCTGTTTCACCGGGGCTTTGACGACGCCGCGTCTTGGAACGATCTTTTCGATCCGAAGTTGGGATCGATGAAAAGTCCCTGGGCCCTTCGGGACATGAAACCCGCCATCGACCGTCTGGTCGAGGCGCGCATCAATCAGGAAAAAATCTGTCTTTATGCCGACTTCGATATGGACGGCACGTCGGGCCTGGCGCTGGCTCTCGACGCGTTCAAGCAGCTGGGCTTTCATGACGTGCGGCCGATCCAGCCGCAGCGGCTGACGGAAGGTTACGGCTTTCACGACTTCATCGTCGAAGAGCTCGCGAAGGATGGCGTGACTTTAATCATGACCATCGACGTCGGCATCACGGCGAACAAGGCCTGCGCGACCGCGAAGCGTCTGGGCATTGACGTCATCATCACGGACCATCACCAACCCGGTCCCGAAAAACCGCAGGCGCTGGCGATCATCAATCCCAATCAGGGCGATTGCCCTTCGGGTTTGGGTTATCTGTGCGGCGCGGGCGTGGCTTTCACCGTCGTGCGGGCGCTGAAGCGCGCGCTCGCGGACGCCGGAGTCGTTCCCGAGTCGGCGCTGAATCTGAAGTCGCTTCTGGATCTGTTCACGATCGCGACCCTGACGGACATGGTGCCGCTCGTGGAAGACAACCGGATGCTCGTGAAGCACGGCCTGCGCGTGATCGAAGGATCGAAACGGGCTGGGATTCAAGCGCTCTTGAAAAAACTGAATATGCAGGGCAAAGAGCTGAGCGCCCAGGACGTGGCGATCCGTTTCGCGCCGAAGCTGAACGCGCTCAGTCGCCTTGAAACGGGCCTGCGTCCCCTGGAAATTTACCTGGCGCCCGATCAGCCGTCCGCGGAAGCGCTGGTCGATCAGGTGCTGTCGCAAAACTCCGAACGTCTGGACCTGCAACAGCACGGCGAAAAAATCGCGTTCGAGCTGTTGCAAGAGTGGCCGCACGAGGACTTCGTTTTATTGACCTCGAAAGAGTTTCACCGCGGCGTCGTGGGGCTCATCGCGACCAAAATCGCCGGCGAGACCGGGCGTCCCGCATTCATCGGCTCCGAAAATGACGAAGGCGTCGTGGTCGGTAGCGCGCGGGCTCCGCATGGCAGTCCCGTCAGCGTGCTCGAGGCCCTCAGCTCCGCGACCGACATCCTGCAACGTCACGGCGGTCATCCCGCGGCGGCGGGTTTCGAAGTTTTACTTTCGCGTAAAGACGAACTCATCGCGCGTTTGGCCGAGCACCACGCCAGCCTCGATTTCACGCAAGAGTCGGTCATGGATCATGACGGCTTCTTGCGTTTGGGCGATTTGAATTTGGGACTTTTGCGCTGGCTCGAGGCGCTCGGTCCTTTCGGTGTGGATTTCGCGGTTCCGATTTTCGCGTTCGAGAACCTGATCCTCGAAAACGTGATGCCGCTTCGGGGTGGTCACCAAAAATGGATTCTCAAAGATCCGGCGACCTTCACGAAGGTCGATGCCCTGTATTTTTCACCTCCCCCGGGGCTTTCCGTGAAGCCGGGGATCGTCGTTTCGGTGCTCGGGGAAGTCCAAAAAAACGACTTCCGTGGCTCGATCAAGCCGCAAATCCTGATTCGGGATTACAAGGTCGCCGTCCCTTACGAAAAGGAATCGCCTTCCGAAAAGGGACTTGGTAGCTTCGGGCCATGAAACCGAAGTCCGTCGTGCTCCTCAGTGGGGGGCTGGATTCCACCGTCAATTTGTACGAGGCCCGCGAGAAGACCGACATCGCCCTCGTTTTGACGTTCGATTACGGCCAGCGCGCCCGTGAGCGCGAGGTTAAAACCTCGGCGCTCATCGCCGGACGTCTGGGGCTGCGTCACCGCGTGCTCGCGTTGCCGTTCATCGCCGAGTTCGGCGGTTCGTCTTTGACCGATCGCAAACAGGAAGTCCCGCAAGGCGAAGAGGTCGACATCCATTCCGCCGAAACCTCGACCCGTACCGCGAAGTCGGTCTGGGTGCCGAACCGGAACGGGATCTTTTTGAACATCGCCGCCGGTTTCGCCGAGTCGCTCGGAGCGGATCTGGTGATCCCGGGATTCAACGCCGAAGAGGCGAAGACCTTTCCCGACAATTCCGAAGACTTCGTGCACACCATGACCCGCTCGCTTTACTTTTCGACGGCGAACCGCGTGATGGTCCAGTGCTACACGATCCGCATGGAAAAGCCCGAGATCGTCCGTCGGGGGCAGCAGTTGGGCGTGGACTTCGGTCAGCTTTGGCCATGCTACCTCGAAGGGGACCGCTGGTGCGGCGAGTGCGAATCCTGCCTGCGCGCGACGCGCGCCTTTCGCGACGCCGGCGTCGACCTTTCCACTTTGCCGTTCGCGGCCGCCGGAGAAGCCTGATGAAATCCCTGTGGTTGGAAACGAAGCTCGACTACGACGGGACGCAGTTGCGTCCGCTCTACAGTTACATGAATCACCGGCTCGACGGACCTTCGGTTTTGGGTTTTCGGGGGGCGTGCCATGTGGATTTCGCGCACATGATCGATGGCGAAGATCTGCGTGAACAAAGCGCGATCGCGGGCTCGGACATGGTTCACCTGATCGTCGAGTTCTTCCACGCGAATTTACTTTCGGCGGTGGCGCTGCAGCGTTTGATCGCGTCTTTAGCCGCCACGACGGTCGAGGATCTTTCGGGTGGCAAAGTGCGCCTGCGCCGTGAAGGCGACGATCTTTATCTGGACGATGCGAAGTTCAGTATTTCCATCGCGACGGTGAGCGCGGTTTCGCAGCTCGTGCATTTCGCGGTGAACGTCAGCCAAAAGGGCACGCCCGTCAAAACCTGCGCGCTCGAGGACTGGGGGCTCAACCCCGAGGTCTTCGGCCGTACGCTCATCGCCAAAGTCGCCTTTGAATTCGATTCGATGTGGGCCGCGACCGAAAAGGTCCGTCCCGTCTAAAAAAGGCGGGACTGCCGGTCCATCATGGAATCGGCAGCCCCGTCAGAATCACAATCGTTACATTCAGTTTAGTTGCGTCCGCCCGCCGACTCGGGAGCGGTGCTGCTGCCCACGCGAGGGACGGCGTTGAAGTCTTCGCTCTGCCGACGTTTGATGAAGTCGATGCTCTCGGCGGTGATGACTTTTTTGTCGTCGGGCAAATGGATCAAGATCCGCCCGGTCGCTTGTTTTTCGGTCATGGGCACTTTGATGGTCGCGACGCCGCGGCCTCCGCAGCCCATCATCGTTTTAATACCGAACTCCAGGCGATAGATGTGGGGACCGAAGGTCGCCCGGCCCGAGCGCTCGTGAAGAAGCGCGCCTTGGCGCAGGTTACAGAAGTTGTCCGACTCGATCTCGATGACCATGACGCCGTTTCGTTTGTCGTACTTCGCCGATTTTAAGACGTCGCCGCGTTCGTCGCCGACGATCTGGTGGGGCATGTTCAGGTGAGGGGTCGCCACGCGTTCATGCGGCATAGTGAACTGTCGCGACTCCGCGCGAACGTAGGCGGCCGAAAGTAACAAAACTGCGATCAGTCCGCCGATTCCAGGTTTACTCCAAGTGCGCATTTCCATGGCTCCTCCCTTTTGAAGCTCGTTCCATTTCAAATGAAGATTGCAAATCGGTGCCCAGATTCGTCGCCCGCCTTGAAAGAATCGCGGCGAGGGGGCGGAAGGGGTTTCTGCGCGATCTTAACTTCAGTCGTGAAAAGCCGGTGACGGAACCACTGTCGAAGATCCGGACACCCGTCGTGCGTAAAATGTTCCGCCCTGGGGCGAGGGCAAAATGTGGTCCCGATCTTGTAGTCATTCACCGCGGGAAATACAGGGGGGCCCAAATGACGTTTTTGGGCCCGGGGTCTTGAAAAAAATCGAAGCTTGTCGAGGAAATGCGCGAGCTTTGGGGGTACGGGATGAAGTTAGCCGCTGAAAGAAAAACGCCTTCGCTTTTGGGGATGTTTTTCCTATTTGCGATTTTGAGTCTGCTTTTGGGCGTGGAAAGCCGCGCCGAAACGAAGCTGACCGAGGCGATCCGTCTGCCGCTCGGGCCGGGCAGCGTGATCGAGTTCATGGACGACTTCGATTTCGGTCTTTCCCGCGAGAAGCGTTTCTGTGACGGTCAGGACACGGGCTTTTTCCGTAGCCTGATGTCCCAGGATTGCTGCACGATCCGGATCAATCCGCTGGAGGCGCCGCTGACCCAACAGATCGTGATCGGTCGCGGTCTGCGTTCGGTGAAGGACGTCTCGGCTCGCCAGAATTTCGCGGTGATCGACGGTAAATACGAAGTCATCATGAACTGCGGCGAAAAGTCGCCTTCGGCCGAGCTGCTGAAGCGCGCGCTCGGCACGCGGGTGCAGATCCACGAAATGAAAGTCGTGACGGACGAGACCGTGGAAGTGCCCACGGACGGACCCAAAAGTGCGGGCGCCGAGAAGACGCTCGAAGAACGTCCCTCGCTGACGCCCGTTCTGACGATCTGATTATTTGCATTTCCCGAAGTCGAGCCCCGCTATCGCAAGTTCCGTGCCCTCACGATCGGGGTCAGGGTGTCTCCGCTTTCAGGTGGCGCACGACTTCCAGGCTTTCGTTCAGCGTGCGGCGCGAGATGTTCGTCTCATCCAAAAAGTAACCGAAGGCGCGCAGGCGGTTGACGAAGCCCGTGCCCGCGTCCGCGGATTTCGCGGAGTCGGGATAGGTGAACTCGGACAGCTCCGCACGCAGGATCTTCGCCAACCCTCGGCGTTCGCCCCACATCCGTACCGTCTGCGCCACGTGACAGCTCACGCAGTCGATGCCGCCCGTGTTTTCAAGGCGGGGATTTTCGATGCGCGCGGCTTGAGTCAGGGCCTCTAAGAGCGCGTCGCGGTCGCGGTCCGGGTCGAACTGCTCCGAATTGTTCAGCAGATTCAGCCACGCGATTTGATCCTCGGGATAGGGATTCAGGCTCGCGCGGAATTCCTGCAGCTTCGTGGGGTCGATGAAAAATCCCTGCGCGCCGCGGTTCACGCGCGGCACGCGGATCCGGCGGTAAACGCCGTCCGCGACGTCGACGCCCGCGAAAACCCACAGCGAGCCGATGGGATCGACGTTCATGCCGGTTGCGCGGCTAAGATTTTTTTCGCCCACATAGCGAAGGACCAAGGCGCGAAGTTTCGTCCAGGTTTCGCCGTTCAGCCCTTCCGCTTGGAGTCGGGGGTGAATGCCCAGCGGCGCCGCGGGCGTGCGCACGAGTTCGCGCCATTCTTTCAGAAAATCGGGCCAGTCGTTTTCGTCGAAGTCGTGAAAGCTGTGCACGGCCGCGTCCAGGGCCGAAGCGCTTTTCCCGCGCGTCGGGAATTCCAGGGGTTGCCAGACAAGCCGCAGCTGCCGACGGCACGCGAGCGGTGCCGGGCCCTCATGAAAACACGGATCGATCCGCATCGCGACGACCCGCAACTGTTCATTGTAGATGAGCTCGGGGTTTCCGCCCAGAATCAACCGGGGGAGTTCGCCGTACACGGCGCGCGGGAGGAGCGGGCCGCCGAGGCCGAGGTCCGCGGGCGCGAGTGTCTTTGTGAACTCCGCGCGCGTGGGAAGGGGAATCAGCACCGAGACTTCGTTCAACGTCCACGCATGCGCGTCGAGACACGCAAACCCAATGAGCGCGGCAAGCCCCATGGCCTTCATCATTTCCCCCTCCGGAATTGTGCTTCGGGGTTAGCGAATCCATGGTGGAGAATAAAGGGGGATCGGCTTGGGTCGCGCGCGTGAAAACCGAACGAGAATGCGCAGTCCCGCGTTATGCCCGGGAATTAGGCCGGCGGGCGGAAAGTGTCACGCCACGGGCGTGCGAAAAATAAAGTAAACCGCCCCCACCAGGCAGAGCGCCGCCCAGAGGTAATCCAGCTTGAGCGGCTGTTTCATGTACCAGACCGAAAATCCCGCGAAGACGATCATGGTGATGACCTCTTGCAGGATTTTAAGTTGGGGCAGGCTGTAGTGATCCGAACCCCAGCGGTTGGCGGGGACCTGCAGGACGTATTCGAAAAACGCGATCCCCCAGCTGACCAGGATGACGATCCAGAGCGCCGAGGTCTTGAAGCCTTTCAGATGCCCGTACCACGCGAACGTCATGAAGATGTTCGAGAGGAGCAACATGACGAGGGGGACGTAGGCATTTGTCGTCATCAGTTGTTCCCGCCGCTGGTGTACGCGTGGGTGCAGATCAGGCTCGCGATGCGTTTGTATTCGCTCATCAGATCCAAGTGGATGGAGCTCGTGTTGATCGATTCGCGCATACCGCGGTTCAAACGTTTGATGTGCTCTTCTTTGAGCGTGAACTCGTATTTCGCGAGATCGCGCTTTTCCTGGATCGCGGTTTCGGTCAGATCGCGCTGGTAAAAGGCGCTGATGCCCAGGCGTACGACCTTCAGCACGCGGGCGTGCATGTCGCGGATCTCGGTCCAGCCCTCGTTAGAGAACTCCAGGTGCAGCGCGTGTTTTTTCACCGCGAGCGTCGTCACGTTGATGTCGATCGAGTCCGCCGCGCGCTCCAGATCCGACAAGAACATGATCATCCCCATCAGGTTCTGGTGGACGGCGACCTGGGATTTATTCACGTGATCGAGCAGGAACATCTTGATCTCGCGGTAAAGGAAGTCGACCTGATTGTCGCGCTCTTTGATGCTGCGAAGAAGTTCGGGGTCCTCTTTTTCGAACAGCTTCACCGAGTCCTCGATCATCGACACCACGATGTCCGCAGTGCGCTGGATTTCGCGGTGGGCGTAGCTGACCGCAAGCGCCGAAGACTCGTAGTTGTTCATGGTCAAAAACTCGGTCCCGAACTCTTCTTTCGGATCCTTCGGGAACATCTTTTCGATGATCGCCGAGCCCTTATTGATGAGCGGGAAGAAGATCGCGGCCGAGATCAGGTTGAACAGCAAATGCCCGTTCGCCACCTGACGGAAGACCGAGGTGTGAAATTCGGCGAGCATCCCGACGAGGGCGGTGTTCACGCCCGGGATCAGGAAGATGACGACCGAGAGCGTTTTGTAGAAGAAGTGCGCCCAGGCGACCTGTTTGGCGATGGAATTTCCGCCCACGGCGGCGAGCAGCGCGATCGAGGTCGTGCCGATGTTCGCGCCGTACACCCAAAACATCGCCTGGTGCAGGTCGATGGCGCCGGCCTGGGCCAGACTCATCGCCAGACCGATGGTCACCGCACTGGACTGCACCAGCGCGCAGAAACACATCGCGAAGAAAATCGAGATGTAGGGATGGTCGCGCAGGCGTGCGATCACGCTTTGCGTTTCGGGAAGCTCGGCCAGGATTTTCGCCGAACCCGAGATCAGGCCCATCCCCAAGAACAAAAGACCGAAGCCGAAAAGCACCAGCGCCGCGTTTTTGATCTGCGGCTTTTTCGCGAAAAAGTAGCACGAGAAAGCGACGATCAGAATCGGCAGCGAAAACTGCGACAGCGGGAACGAGATGATCTGGACGGTGAGGGTCGAGCCGATGGCGGTTCCGATGATCACGCCCATGACCTGACGAAGCGTGATCACGCGCGCCGAACCGAGACCCACGAGCAGCGACGTCACCGCGCCCGAGCTCTGCAGCACCGTGGTCATCGAAATTCCGACGATCACCGATAAAAACTGATTGGCCGAAAGTTTCTTCAGCAGAAAGGTGATGCGGCTCGCGAAGAGCTTTTCCAGCGATTGGCTGGCGAGGGTCATTCCGTAAATGAAAAGCGCCACGCCGCCGAACAGCAAGATGAGCGGTGATGAGGTGAGCTCAACCAATTTTTCGGCCTCCACGGGAAGAAGTGCGGAACAGGATTCCCATGAACGACATCACGACAGAGATCGTGGCCGGAAACAGAAAGCCCAAATACTCAAACTGAAGGAAAAAGACGGATCCGGCAAGTGAGCCCGCGATAAAACTGCCGATGAGACCGATACGAATGCCGGCCTTGCGTCGCTCGATGGTCAGTGTGTCTTCGCTCAGATGTTTCGAGAAGATCCGCACGAGCCCGATACTGAGATCCGTGGTGATCCCCGTCAGGTGGGTCGTGCGGATGACCGCGCCGGAAGCCGACGTGACCGCCGCATTCTGCATTCCGCAGGCCAGGCACAAAAGGGCCAGCAGTTTGTAGTCTTGGCTCAGATCGAGGGATTCGCCGAAGCGGCTGAACTGGCCGGTTGAACCCAAGACCGCGACCGCGATCAGGACGAGTCCCACCAGAAAGATGACCTGGGTATATTGGGGACGGCGGTTGCGCGACAGTCGACGATCGATGAACAGCGCCGAAACGATGCCGCCCGTGATGAAAAATCCCGGGACCGTCATGATCCAGAGGGCGGCGGTCCAATGACCGAACGCCATTTCGCTGCCGAAGAGGGTCGCGAAGCCCGTGACGTGGGAGACGAAACGGTGACTGGCGAGGAATCCGCCAGCGTTGATCGCGCCGGCCTGAAATGCGAGCGAACACCAAATGACAAAGTTTAGCCGACTAAAATGGTTGAGCGAGAAGCCCTGCGATAGCATTCGTGAACCTGTTCGTGTATCGTTCAAGAGTAACGCGAGGATCGCTTGAAAGAAAGTCGTAATCAGAATTCGATCGGGACCGCTTCGCTTCGGCAGGTGCATGTCGTCTGTGGTGTTTTCTCGCGCACCACGGCCGCGGGCGTTTTCGAGGTCGCGCTGTTTCGGCGAAATGACGAATACGGTCGCTTCGAATTTCCGGGGGGCAAAGTCGATCCCGGGGAAACCGAACCCCAAGCGCTCGTTCGCGAATTGAAAGAAGAGTTGAACCTCGACGTCGAACTGGCCGGTTTTCTTGGGGAAAACACCCACGACTATGCGACCGTCCGCATTTTCCTGCGCGCTTACTGGGTGCGGGCCGCGGACTGGACGGGCCTTCATCTGACGGACCATAGCGAGTGGCGTTGGGCCTCCGCGAATGAAGCCGGGGATCTCGCCGAGGCCGATGTCCCTCTCTGGGAGTTGATCTTTCAGAAAGGCGCACGTCCCAAGGTCGAGGTCGCGCCGTGAAGCTTTTCGTCTTTCCTTTGAATGAGTGCGTGCTGCATCCGGGAACTTCGAAACCCCTCAACATCTTCGAGCCCCGCTATCTGAAAATGGTCGAAGACGCGCTCGCCGAGCAGGTCCCGATCGCGCTCACGTTCAGTGACGGCGCGGTGCCGGGAGTCGTCGCGGGCTTCGGCGTGCCCGAACTTCTGGAGAAGCGGGCGGACGGGACGCTCCTGATTCGCCTTCCGGGGGAGGGTAAGGCGCGTCTTAAGTCCGTGCAAGTGAACGTCGAGCCTTATCTCATCGCCGAAGGGGAAGAGATCTCCGAAAACTACGAGATCAACGCGGAGCAGGCGTTGGCCTACATGGGCTTACAGCGTCGCTTGATGAAGTGGATGGGGGAGCATATCGTGGACGTGGCGACGCGCGAGCATTTTGTCGCGGCCCTTTCGGGTCCGCAGGCCGTGCTCGGCGCCGCGACCGCGTTTTTGATCACCGACGGCGATCTGCAGCAGCTCATCCTCGAGGCCGACGACGTGAACGAGAAGGTCGGCCTCTTGAATGGGATGTTGAATTATCCGACGGCGACTTAAGCCTAAACCCGGTAGCGCAGCGACTGCCACCACGCGGTCAGCGCGATTCCCAACAGATGCGCCAAGCACAGATGAACGAGCTTCAACGGAATGGGCGAGAGCCACAACAGCGTGACCGAACCCAGGACGACCGTGACCGCCATGATGCCGATCACGTACCACGAGCGGCGACGGTAGGTTGTTTCGTTCGCCGGCGCGAGCTCGCTTGCGAGATAGAAAAGCAGCACGAGGCCGACGCCCGCGAAGACCCCCATCGTGGGATGCACCGTACGTAGACGCAAAAGAAAGTGCGAAGCCGCGTCGAAGTCCGCGCGGAAGCCTTCGAGCAACGACAGACTCGGAAAAAGTGTCGTGGACAGCGCCGCGATCGCGCCCGACATCCCCAAGATCAGGAAGACGACTCCCGCCACGATGGGCAGACGCTTCTGCATTCGCGCAGACAAGATGGCGTCGTCGGTGCCGCGACGGATCCACTCTTTGCGTTCGGCAAAGAGCGCGAGCAGCGTGACCGAAACGACGAGGAGGACCGAGTTCGCGAAATGCAAACTCATGGCGATGGCGCGGAAGACCGAGTCGTCTTGTCCGACCAGTCCGAAGAGCACGAGCTTCGCGCCCAGAAGCGCCTCGGTGATCGTGAAAAAGAGCGAAGCCATCGCCCAGAAGCGGACGGGATGCTCTTTCGCGAAGAGTTTACGGGCGGCGATCACAAGGGCCAGAACGTAAAGGCCGAAAGCGCCCGACATCAGGCGGTGGGTGAACTCCACCCAGGTTTTCGGCGGTGCGGCTTCGGGGATGACGACGCCGTTGCATAAAGGCCACGAATCGCCGCAGCCGTCGCCACTATGGGAGATGCGCACCCAGGCGCCCCACAAGATGACGAGAAGAACGTAAAAAACGAGTCCGCGCGCGGTCCAAAGGAAGCGGGGAGCGGGCGGGGGAAGGCTCGGTTTCGGCAGTGACATCATGGGGCGGGTTTAGCATACTGAATTCCCAATGAGCAACGAGCGGCGCGGCCCCCCTTCGCATGATCACAAGAACTGTAGCCACGATCATGGCTCGGAGCACGATCATGAGTCCGCTCACGATCAGACGGGGGACGCGACTGATGATCATGCCCACGATGAAGGCATAGATCACGCGGGTCATCACCATCATCATCACGGTTTCGGGCACCACCATCATCACCATGGCGGCGGCGCGGGGGGCGATCACGGTCGGGTGATGAAGGGACTGAAGCTCACCTTCTTCCTGAATCTGGGGTTCGCGATTTTTGAGTTCATCGGGGGTTATCTCACCAACTCGGTGGCGGTGATGTCCGACGCCCTTCACGATTTGGGCGACGCGATGGCTTTGGGCTTGGCGTGGTGGTTCGAGAAAAAATCCATCCAGAAGGCGACCCCGGCCTACACCTACGGTTACCGCCGCTTTTCACTGCTGAGCTCGGTTTTCACCGGCACCATCTTGCTGATCGGCGGCGTTTTTGTCGTGCGCGAGGCCGTCACGCGCCTCTTCGAGCCCGAGCCCGTGGTCGCTTGGGGAATGCTCGTGATGGCGATCTTCGGGATCGCGATCAACGGTTGGTCGCTTCTGCAGTTTTCCAGTCAGGGCGGTGCGAGCGAGCGCATGGTGCGCCTGCATCTGATCGAGGACGTCGCGGGTTGGATCATTCTGCTGTTCACCGCGCTCGTCATGCAATTCGTCGACTGGCCGTGGCTGGACGCGATCGTCGCGATCGGTCTGTCGGCGTGGATCATGATGAACGTGGTTCGTCAGTTGGTTGCGGTTGCGGCGGTTTTTCTGCAAGCGCTCCCGGCGGGTCTGTCGGTGCCAAAAATCGAGGGCGTGATTCGCGCCATTCCCGGCGTGGCCGATTGTCACCATACCCACATCTGGTCGCTCGACGGCGAAAAGCACATCCTGACCACGCACATCCGCCTGCCCGCGGGCGCCGACGTGGCGACGCTTTCGGAGCTGAAGCAAAAAGTGAAGTCGCAGCTGCAAAAGAAGTTCGCGATCGTCGAAGCCACCATCGAGTTCGAATTCGACGGCGAGGCCTGCGAGACGCCCGAGCATTGAGCCGGGAAGTGAGCGAGGCCATGCCGAGACCGAGCCGGAGGTCACTTCCGATTCGGAAGCGGATCTGTCGTTCATAAAAGTGGAAGTGGTCCTGACTGGACCGCCGCGACTCTTCAGCCCTCCGAGTGAGGATTTTCCTTTCGTTCACTTGTCGTGATCGGGGCCTGCGCGGTGAGTTTCTTTTGTGATCTGAAAGGGTGAGCCCCAGGTTTCCGATTCCGTCCCCGATTATGTGCCGAACACAGGGCGCGCAGGTTTTCGGGCGCATTCCCGCCGCCTGCGTGAACCGGGCGGATGTGATCGATCTGCAGGAAGTGCCGTGAGCCGCAGCGTCTGCCCGTGAGTGGATCCACGTAGCCGCAGCCGCGCGGACGCAGTTCCGATTCGGAAGTGGGCTTCAAGGAATCTTTCCCGGGGTTAGAATCTAAATTGCACTTCTCGCGGTTCTTTCCTTTTTCAAGGAGAGTGTACTTCCGATGTCCGGGGCCGACTCTGGACCCGACGAGGATACGTTTCCGCAGATTCGGCGCGATTTGGCGGGGCTTGCTTGAGTATTTGCGTTGCGGCGAAGCGCGCTTGATCTCGGTGCGACGTGAGATCTCTTTGCGCGCAAGATAAATGGCCAAGTCCGCGTGCCTCCGCTTCGGAACGGAATGGGAGACGAGTTCTCCTACACGGCACCAGTTTTCGTATTCTTCTTTCGTCAGAGTCAGGGTGAGTGTCACCGAACCGTCGGCATGTTGTTGGGTGCGTTCTAGGGAGGGCACTTCAACTTTCAGTTCATGGGCCAAAATCTGCTGCGTCTCCACGAAGCTGCGCGACTCGATCTTTTTGAGGAGACCCAGTTTATCCTCGGCCTCCATTTTGGCGCCGAACTCTTTCTCCGCCAGTTTGATGTTTTGGGTGACGAGCGCGATCTGGGAGAGGTTCAGCTTTCCTTCCTCGATCTTCGCCGCGACTTCGGGAACTTCGCGCAAAAGCCTCGCCGCGCTGATGCGTCGTTGTGCCGCTCCGGCGGAGTAACCATGCGCCTGGGTGAGGTACTCAAAGAGGGACGGATAAGCTCTTTCCAGATACAGCCGGCGTCGGTCCACTTCGGCGATGCACTCCAAAACCAAGTGCGTGATCTTCCGCTCGGTGCGAACGAGTTTCGTAAGCCGTGCGAGCAAGTTTTCGTTCGAGAGAGTTTTAAGCGTCATGACG
>JAHBUW010000026.1 GCA_019637875.1 Pseudobdellovibrionaceae bacterium
GCTGCCGCGTTTGTCTTTGGCTTTTCTTTGCACAACGACAACGTCTTCGAAGATCTCGAAGATTTTGTCTTTCTGTTCCACCACTTGGACGTTTTTATCGAGTGGCGTAGTGGATGGGGGAGCTTTCGCCTGCGCAAACACGTCGGGTGACGTGGTCAGCGTAGACGCCAATAGAAGCCCATGAATCAGAGCGATCTTCGCGGAACGTTTCATACTGGGATAACCTCATAAATAGGCTAAGGAGTACGGGCACTTGATACAACGAAGCGCGACAGAACTCGACCGAAGGAGAGAGTCACGAACGCCCTGCTTTGAAACGCGCGGATTGTTTTTGTCAGCTCATTCGCCCGGCCTTTAGCCCTACACTGATTGAAACCAAAGCAAACACTGCCCCCGAAACGGCCAGCCCTAAAGGCTGGCCGTTTCACTATCCGGACGAACGTCCATGTTTGAGATTCGCGACCGTGATTGGCGCCAAGCCTCGAGATTTTCAAGAGAAAGGGACATACTATGAATCAGGGTGGGAGTGATCTTTTGGCCGCGTTGAAAGAGTCGTTAGATCTTATCGATCAAATGATCCGCGAGGGGCGCATGAACGAAGCGCACCGCGCGCTTGATCGCATCTCGATCAAGGCCCTGAACCGGGGACTCGCCGCTCGCTTCGCCAATCTAGCCCGACGTCTAATGAAGCCGCAGCTTGCGGTCCGGGCCCTGCACCCGATCATCCGCGGCGAATTCGCGCTGAGCGAGCCGCCCACGGATTTTGAAAAGGCCGAATACGGCGTCGCGCTTCTGCGTCTTGGCGCGATTCCGGAAGCGCTCGAACTGCTGAACGACGTCTCGCCGGCCAAAGTGCCGATGGTGCATTTGTACCGCGCGTTCTGTCACTTCAATCGCTGGAACTATCTGGCGGGATTGCAGTGCTTGGAATTCGACCTGTCGAAACTTCCCGTCGACGACTACCAAAAGAATACGATTCGCGTGAACCGTGCGGCGGCGAAACTGTGGTTAGCCGATCTGGACGGTCTGGAGTACGAGCTTCTCGATTTACAGGAAACGCTGGGGCGTAACAATCAACGCCGCCTGCAATCGAACGTTTTCGAAATGCTTGCGCAGAATTACATCCAAACGGAAAGCTGGGATAAATCCGCGGACGCTTTGCGACGTTCAATGGAGTTGATCGACTCGAATCACCGTATGGACACCTTGTTCATCCGCAAGTGGCAGGCGATCAGTCAGGCGTTGCGCGATCGTGACCCCACGGCGCTCGGTGAATTGCGCACGGAGGCTTTGGCGGCAGGACACTGGGAAACCGTACGCGATGTCGATCACTATCGACTGCAGATCGAACCGGATCGTCGTCTGTTCGAGTATCTGTACTTCGGCACGCCCCACCATTCCTTCCGCCATCGCCTCGAACACGGGTGGCGCAGCGAGTTCGCGATTCCCGAATACGCGGAAGTCGGCGGCGGGACCGCGCCGTCACGGGTGTGGAATCCCTTCGAGCCCGGCAAAGATTGGGGCTCGCTCTCGCATCGCTTGAACCTTGTGCTGTTGCAGGACCTTTACCAACCGCGCCGCGTGGGCGAAATCTTTTCGATGCTTTTCCAGAACGAGTACTTCAATCCCGACTCGTCGGTGAACCGCGTGCACCAAGCCGTGCGCCGTTTGAAGGAATTCATGCGTGAAAATCAAGTTCCCGCGTCGATCGAGTCCATCGATGGACTTTATCGTCTGCAGATCGCGCCCGATATTGCCGTCGGTCTTTATCGTCGCTTCCCGGTGGCGCGCGATCCCTTCTATCGCTGGCGGTTGAATCAGTTCGCGCCGCATGAGTCGCGTGATCACGGAATCAGTCGTGATCAAGTCGAAAACCTACTCGCGATTTCGACCTCCAAGGCCAAAGAGTGGATCCGTCGGGGCCGTGAAGAAGGTTGGATCGAAACTTTCGGCGCCGGATCGAATACCCGTTATTTCATTCATTCACCTTTCCAGAGCGCAGATCAATCTCAAGTGAGGTCCGCATGACTCCGGCACAACTCCGCTACGCCATCGCGATCGTCGTTTCGGTCCTGGTGTTGGGGCTGACATTTCAAAACTGCAGTCGGGGCGGAGCCGAGTCGGGCGTGATCGATCTTCGCTCGGAAGGTTCGAAGACTTCGGGTTCGGGCAACGGGCAAGGCTACGATGGAAAACTCTACGTGATGGCCGATGGACAAAACCAGTGCGAGAAGAACGAAGAAAATCGCACGGGCGTTTTACATAAGATCCTCGTCAACGCGAACGGCATTTTCAAACTCATCGACAAATGTAAAGTCTTGAGTCCGCCGCTTCAGCTCGCGGCGAGCGACCTGAAAGTCGCGGCGAAATCCGCCGAGGTGCTCATCGTGGCGGGTGGACTTTTCCAATATCAGCGCTGGCCGGATGATCTGATCCCGAACGGTCAAATCGTGGACCTGTTCTGCGTCATGGATGATACGACGACGCCGTATCAAGAATTGGCTTACTACCGAAATATGTCCCGTACGGAGCGCGATCTCGGTGGCGGAAAATCGGAAGTGACCGGCGTCGGTTCCGCGACCCTGATGCGGCGAGCGACCGGCGCGATCGTTCAATTCAACGGTGTGACCGAAAGATCCGTGGTGTCACCCGACCCGGATGGGGGAGCTATCCCTTTGTGGGACCGCATCTTGAACGCGCCGAATATCGCGGTGAACGAGGGATTCAAGTTGGACGGGCAGTACTTGGACTACAAACAAACGCGGGACACCATCGTGACGATGAATGGCGGCACGACGATGAAGTCGCGCTGTTGGCAGATTTATTAATTTGCGTCCTCGGCCCGGATGACATTGAATTGTCCGGATGGCCCGTCAGCATTATTTTCAGAAAAGATTCGTCGAAGAACTCGCCCGACGTAGTGAACCCGGGACCATGGGGTTCATCTTCACGGTCATTTTGTTGATGGGGGCCAGCTACTTCGTCGTCCCGTGGTGGCCCGGCGGACTTTTCGTCGGCCTTGCGATCATCGTCACGAACCTGATCCGTTTTCGCTACTGCCGCGCTTTCCTTAACCAGAAACTAAGTCAGGTCGCGTTCCTACGGCTGGCGATCACGCTGATCATTTTGAACGGCGCGCTTTGGAATTTCTTTTTCATCACCGCCTACCTTCATGATCGCATGTTGGGGATCGCGAGTATCATCAGCCTACTGGCGACCTCGGGGTTCAGCGCGGGCGCGACGACGAGTCTTTTCGCCAGTCGCATCGCGCAGCTGAGCTTTCAGTGCATGCTGTTGCTGCCGCTGCTGGCGACGTTGACCTACTTCGGGATTACGACCGGAAGTGCCGACTATTGGATTATCGCGGGGATGTGCTTCGCGTTTTTCTTCTTCAACTTCAAGGCGACGCAAAGCTACCGTGCGCACGTCATCGATCTTTTCATCCGCGAGTATGAGTTGATCGAAACCCGCCAACGCTTGGCCGAAGAGCAAGAGAAGATGATCCATTCCTCGCGATTGGCCTCGTTAGGTGAGATGGCCGGCGGGCTTGCGCACGAGATCAACAATCCCTTGGCGATTTTGATGCTGGGGTTGGATGCCATCGAGTCCCCGCCCGGGAACACCGACATCGAAGCGTTTCGTAAGGGTAAGCAGACAACGATGCGTCGGGCCGTTGAACGGATCAGCAAGATCGTCCGCGGGTTGCGGCAGTTTTCGCAGCAAGGCGATTCACTGCCCTTCGAGACCGTGAGCCTACGGCTGATCGTCGACGAAACGCTCGAATTCTTTCTGGGGCGTCTGCGCAACCAACAGATCGAGCATCGGGTTCAGGGCGATTTGGATTTGAAGATTCACGCGCGACCGGTGCAGATCAGTCAGGTTCTGTTGAACCTGTTGGCCAACTCGCTCGACGCGGTCACCAAGATCGATAAAAAAAGCATCCTGATCGACGTGCGCAAAGAAGGTTCGGAAGTTTGGATCGAAGTTCGCGATAGTGGGCCGGGGCTTGATCCTGAAATCAAAGAACGTTTGTTCCAGCCTTTCGCGACGTCCAAACTTCCCGGACAGGGAATGGGATTGGGACTCAGTATCTCGCGTGGAATCATGCGTGAGCATGGCGGCGATCTGGTCTATTTGAACAACCATCCGGAAACGACGTTCCGGATGGTTTTACCGGCGAATTAATTTATTCCGCGGCGGCCTCCGGATTCGTGCCCATAACTTCGCGTCCGTTTTGGGCGCCGGTCTCGAGTTCGGGGTGGGCGTGGTAAATCAGCGCGCCATTTTTCAAGATCGGGAACCACTTTTTCGCATTCGGCAAAGAGATCGCCGGACATCCCCAGCTGACGCCCAAACGACCGTAAGGTTTCTTCGTTTTATAGTTCTGACTTTTCGGAAAGTCGGGCGAAGCGTACGGGGCTCCGTGCATGACGATGTCACGATTGTAGGCCTGATCGTTCGAACCTTGCAGTCCGTACATCCGTAGGGTCGATCCGTATTGACCGTTGTAAGGCTCGCCCAGGATGTAAATCCCAAGCGATGATTGGCGTGAATCCTTGATGTTACTGAATTTGTAAGCGTAAAGCTCGCCGGTGTTTTTCCCGTGCGTGACTTGCACTTTCGTCACTTTCGCCGTGGGCAGGTGGATGATGTACAGGCGCTCGTTCACCGAGGGCTGGCGGAAGTCGACGATCAAAAGATAGGGGTGATCGGTCAGCGTGACTTCTTTCGAAGAGCGGCTGCGCTTGTTTTCTTCGCAGGGGCGAACGCTGCCTTCGGGTTTATCCGAGCAGGTATAGACATCCTGCTGGAACGTACGGCCCATGTTTTCCGAGCGGAATTTCAACGCGCGTTCCAGAAGCTCGGCGGGAACGCCCTGTTCGAGGATCTGGGTTCTTTTCGCGTCGTCAATCTGCGAGTTGGTCTCGGCCGGCGCGAGGGTTCCCCAGCCGCAGAAAACCGACAACAAGACAGACGATAGGGACAAAACGCGGCGAGGCCGGGTGCTCAGATTCAACATGATGCTCCTCCAGGCCGGTTGCGCACCGGCCGAGCAGAGCGATGAAAGATCCGCGCCAGCTTATTCGTAGCGGTTATAGTGGTAAATGATGACCGTGACGTCGGGATCGGCGGTGTAGGTCTTATCCATGTGACGGATGTTTTTGATCGCGTCGTCGACGAAGATGACCTTTTTGAAGGGACGGCTTTGGCGTTCTTGGAATTGCTGAAGGATGAAACCTTTGTTGCGTCCGGCCGCGTAGGTCACGCCCTCTTTGAAGACCAAGTCTTCACCCTTCGGAAACTTCACGTTGAAGTCCGCCGCGGCGTCGAAGGGGTTGCCGTTGAACACGATCCCGTTGCGGGTCAGCTCGCGTTCGGTCGCTTTCATCAAGTTCACGGCGCGCGCGGTGAGTGCCAAAGTCGGAAAGCCTTTTTTCTGGAGGGCGGCGATGTGCGCGGGCACTTCTTTTTCGGTCAGCTCGGCGGGGCAACGATTCGCCATCTTCAGCCAACCCGCGAATCCTTTGGACTCACCTTCCGGCAGGCAGTCTTGAACGATGAGGAGCGTCTTGTCGATATCGAACGCGACGAGGATTTCTTCGGCGCGCTCGTCGTTCGCCAACGCGAGGATCTCTTGCGTGATCTTGGCGAAGTCGTCGGTGGTATGGATTTCGGTGCGGGCTTGGGCCAGAGTCGAGAAAGCGAGCAGCAGGCCAAAGATCGGTCCAAAGGTCAGACGCATGAATTCCCCCTATCGAGATGGCCCCCGTTTACCCAATCCCGGCCCTGAAGCAAGCCTCCAGAGCGGGATTGCCGGCCTTTTCAATGACGCGCGCCGAATTTATTCAGAAATCATGTCGATTCCGTCAGGTTTACGGGCGGTTCCGAAACGTTTGGCGATGCGCCGGGACTCCAGGTCCACCTCTACGATCTCGTGATCAAGCATGGCGGCCACGAAGGCCCGGCGGGGGCTCGGCACCACGAGTCCGATGGGTTGACGTCCCACGGGCAGGCTCCACTCGAGGCTCAGATCGGACGCGCGGTAAACCAGCATCAATCCCTCGGCCGAAGAGTTCACGATCAAGCGAGAACCGTCGGGCGTGGGAATGACCCGCACCGGTGACTTCGGCGTGGGGGCGGTCGCGACCACCTTCAGGGTGACGGTGTCGATCTTCGCGATGAAGCCGCCCAAGACCGAGCTGGCGTAAACGAAGCGTGCGTCGGGCGACAACGAGATCCCTTCGGTGCCGGGCCCGACGGGGATCTGCGCCAAGATGCGGCCGCTTGCGATGTCGATGGCGGTCACGCTGCCCGCGGCGAAGTTCGAGGTGTAGGCACGGGTTTCGTCCGTCGAGACGACGACCATATGCGAGCCCGCCTGCGCCGTCGGCAGCGTGCGCAAAACGCGACCGGTGGGCACATCGAACACGATCACTTTTTCTTGGGCTTCGCAGGTGACGTAAAGTCGTCGCCCGTCCGCACTTTCGGCCATGCCGTGGGGAGCGCAGTCGGCCTCGTCCAAATTGAACGCGACGGCGTCTTCGGGCTGATCACCACGTACGATCGTGACCGTGCGCCCGGGAACGTTGGTCGGGGCTTCGCTGCGGACGTGATCTTTACCGTAGTTCGTCACGGCGATGTGACCGCCCTTGCGGCTGATCAGAACTTCGTGCGGTAGAAAACCGAGAGGGAATTCGCGTTCGAGTCGTCCCGTCGCGGAGTTGAAGAGTTGCAGGACCGCGTCCTGTTTGCTGACGACCGCGAGCGACGGAGCCGCCTGCGCGATGCGCGCGCCGAAGACGACCGGTGTCGAAAATGAAAAGCCGCACATGAGTCCCAGAATCCAACCGTTCAGTTTCAAAGACATAAGACCTCCTGGGCCCGGGTTCTAGCGGGCGCGGGGACTTTGGACTAAGGCTTCTTCGGACTGGGATTCATTCCGCAAGGTTATGGATCAAGACCTCATTCAACGTCCGCACGGCACGTGAGGCTTCGCCACCGCGACGGCGCACGACCTTGAGGTCGAAGACGAATTTTTCCCCGGGGAGGGCATCGGCCAAACGTTTTGCCCGCAAATCCTCGCGGACTAAAAACTCGGGCAGGATGGAAACGCCCTGGCCGCGCAAGACGAGTTCACGGTGCAGTCCAAGATGATTCGACGAGATGTGGATGCGCGCTTTCGGGTAACGACGCCGCAGCTTTTCGACCGTCGGGAATTTTTGATTTCCGCGATCGTCGATTTCACGCGATCCGATGAAGCGGGACAGGGTTTCGGCGTTTCGCCTTTCGCCGCGCGCGACCACCAGACGGAAAGGGACCGGATACCTCTCTTCGATTTCGAGATTTCCGGGAAGCGGCGGCATGTGGAAGAAGTACCCCACGTCGAGTTTTCCGGCCGAGAGCATCTGCAGAAGTTCGGTCGCCGTCGCGGTGTAGACGTTCGGGTTCAAAGCGGGATGAGTCACCCGCAGTTGCGCGATCGCTTCCGGCAAAAGGCCTGCGGCGACGGGTTCCGCGGCGGCGATGTTCAGGTCACCGGTCAGTTCCGCGTTACGGACCTCGAGCTGCCCCAACTTCTCGATTTCGTCAAAGATCGTTTGGCTGTGACGGAAGACCAGCTGCCCGAAGTCGGTCAGGGCTTTGCCGCGCCCGGCCTTCACGAAAAGCGGGCGCCCGAGCTGGTCCTCGAGATTTTTGATCATCTTGCTGACGACGGGCTGTTGCACATGAAGCCGGTCGGCGGCGCGACCCACTCCGCCTTCGACGACGGCGAAATAGAAGTATTTGAGGTGTCCCAGTTCCACGAGGGGCCGCATGGGGAATTTCTGACGAAGGAATGATTTGGGGTCAACTCATTCCTTTAGAGAATGTCGGAAAAGTACGGTGGAAGTGTCGAAAACACGAGGCAAACAAAAACCAGATCCTCAGCCGGTCCAATGACCGGAATCGTTTTCCTCACGTCAGAAAGTGATGACTTGGAAGAAGACCATCCGGAAAACAGGGGTGGATTGACCTAATCCATCCACAAGGAGAACTGTATGCGTATGATTCGCTGCTTGATTGTCGCCACGGCTTTGCTACTCGGAAGTTTTGCGTCCGCCAAGAACAGTGGCGTCGGTTTGAGCGTCGGAATGGGACTGCCCTTCCTTCAACAGGTGGGATTGAACTATAAAATTTCGGACCGCTTCGGTTTGTCCTTCGGGTACAACCTGCTGGATCTGTCGTCCGGCGCCGCGAGCGTGAAGCTGTCGATGCCCGAGCTGCTGGTTCACTACCATCCTTTCTCGGGCGCGTTCTTCGTGGCGGCCGGTTTGGGACAGGAGGCACTGGAGGTCACGGCAAAGGATTTGACGACCGGCGCGACCGCCAAGGCCGACGTGAAATCCATGGCGGCCATCGCGAAGACCGGCTGGATGTGGGGCCTGGCGAACAATGGTTTCTGGTTCGGCGTGGACCTTGCGTTCGTCTCGCCCTCGAATCCAGACGTCAACATTACCGCGCCCGGCGTGCCGACCAATAGCACGGCCTACACCGATACCGTCGACGCCGCGAAAAAATTCGGCGAGACCTCGTTTACCAACATCACCTTCGCCCGCATCGGCTGGGTGTTTTAAGCCTCGCGCCAGCGGCAAGGCCCGTCCCGAAACGAGACGCCCCGTCGGGGCTCAAGCTCTGGGGCGGGTCGAGCCGAAAAGAGATTCGGGGGTGCCTGATGAGCTTGTCCCGATTCATGGCCATATGCGGCTTCGCTTTCATGCTGTCGTCCGCGGCTCTCGCCCACGCGGCGTCCGCCGAGCGCGTGCAGCGTCTCGCGAACTTCGAAAAGTCCTACAAGGCCGCAAAGAAAATGGCGGATCTGCTGAAGCAAGCCGAACCGACGCTGAGCTTCGAGGATTACCAATTCCTGCACCAGTCCATGGAGTCAGGTCGCCTACAAAACGAAAAACCTCCGACCCTTCGTCGCAAGGGTCCCGCCGAGTTCGAGTACGAGATGCGCGGGACGATCGTGAACGTGCGTTGGGACGAAGAAGACCGTCTCGTCGTCAATCGGCAGGTCGTGAACGTTTCGGACGAGCGCCGTGCCGAGGACATCTACCGCAAAGTCATGGCGGTGCTTCCGAAAAAAAGCGCCGCGCATCCCCTTCAAGAGTTGCTGCTGCCGCGGGCCGAGGCGACCATCGACATGATCGCGACGGCGTTGGGTTTGATCACCACGCTGAACGATCTGTTTCAGCGCAATGCCGCTTGTCCCAACGCCAACGAGCGGGTTCAGGAGTGCCTGGGTAAATTGCGGGAGTTCGATCCCGAAATTCGTCTGCCGGTCGGTCCGGGCGGACGTCGCACGGCGGGGGACGATCACTTTTTCCACCGCGGCGGCAAAATCCGCTGTCCGGGCGGCGCGGGCGACGTGATTAAAGAAATCGGGACGACCCAAAACGAGCTTGAAGGTCTGGAGCGGAACATCGGCGCGCAGATCACTTGTCGCCCGAAGTTGGATATCATGAAGAACTGTATCGAAAGTTTGAAGTGTTCGCTTTTGGGCTGCGGCGCGAGCCCCGAGATGATCCGTCGCAATTCGACCGTGGGTGAGGTCTCGGCGGCTTCCTGTCAGTCTTTGCTGGCGCGACTTCGTCGCAATGCCGCGCCTTCGCGCCCCCTCAACAACAATGGCGCGCCGCTTGACCTGCGCCCTCCGTCCCAGCAGGACTCGCGCCGCTGATTCAGCGGCCGCCCTTGGTGAGATCGCGCCGCAGACGCTGCACGGTCTCGGCTTCGTCGGAAATGATGATCAGATCCGTGCCCGGCGCGACGTGCAACGTGCCGTCGCGGGTCAGCGCGCGCATCAAGTGCGTGGGCTGCATGGCGAGCATGGGATCACGGAACGCCCAAGTGACGACGTCGGCGAATTGCGGTCGGCAAGGTGCGACGTCGTGGGAATCGCGCGAGGCCATACGCGCGTTGAGAATCACGTAGCCGCCATCCCGCGGGATGACGTTGTAAAGATGCGCGCTCAGCGAGGACAGCAGAACGCGGCGAGTTTCGTTCGCGCTGAGTTCCCCTTCGGCTTCGATCGTGAAGGTTTCACAGAGTCCCCGGTCGATTTTCACCGGCCGACCGTAAGCGTCCGCCAGGCTTGAGGCGACGGCGGGAAGTTCCGCGTGCCGTAACCATAGTTTTTCCGCGGCATCCGCCGTCGTCATCAGGAACGAGAAAAGAATTGTGATCATCCGAATATGCTACGACCCGC
>JAHBUW010000027.1 GCA_019637875.1 Pseudobdellovibrionaceae bacterium
AGCTCCATGGCGTGCTTGAGTCCGTCCAAAACCATCTCCATCACCTTCTCGGGTTTTTCGGTGAAGTCGATGGAGTAGGCCGGCATGACATCGATGGTCGGCGCCGCTTGGAAAAAGGCGCGGAAGAAATTTTTGCCGTTTTGGAGGGACTCGAGCAGGGGCTCGATGTTCGCGGTTTCGGGCGGCGTGGTCGTCGTCCCCAGACGGTACAAATGCGAAAGGTCGAATTGGCGCGGGGTCCACTCGGTGGCGCCCTCGATCCACACCCGGCGGTCGCTCGAACGGCGCACCCAGTTGCGGGGCTGCAGGTGGATCAGGTTTTTCACCTTCAGCGCCCGGTAATCATAGATCGACGACGGCGTGTCCGAGGCCGCACTGAACCCCAGCTCGCGAACGGGCCGATTCTTATCCTTGATGAAATCGCCGTGGGCGATGAGCTCGAGGTACCCCAAAGTCTTGGATGTGAGCGATTGCTCGGATTTCCAAGAATCGAAGCCCGGGATCAGGGTCGTCAGCTGGCGCGCGGAGTGTTCACGGTAAATCACTTCGGTGATGCCCTTGAAGCCGAGTTCGCGAAGACGCTGGATCAAACGGATGCTCGCGCTTTGGTGGCCGTGTCCGGGGGCGACCGCCACTTCCACCCGCACGCGATCGAGGCTTTCGAGGTCACGACGGATCTCTTGCAGGGCGAGGTCGTTCTCGGCCGCGTCCAGCGTGAGCGCGCCGGTCGAGATCCGCTCGACGACGGGATTTGTCGGCGGCATGCCTTGCGCGTTGACAGCCCGGGGCCCCACGAGCGCCAGGGCCGAGATGAAAAGGATTATGTTGAGCGCGAGGACCAGTTTGTTCACGGGACCTTGAAAGAGCAAGGGACGCACCCATATTAGAGCCGAAGGTTTGTCTCAATGTGAGACGGACCGGCCTTTGGGCGGTCGGATTCGTTAAGTCGAAAGGCGGGGTCTCCGATAGAGGATGAGCATCAAAAGATTTTGAGATTATCGCAGCATCGATCTCAGCATGTGGAGGCAGAATGAAAATCACCGAAGTGAAAGTCTTCCCGGTGAATGAGGAAAGACTGAAGGCCTATGTGTCGATCACGTTCGACGAAGCCTTCGTCGTACGGGACTTGAAGGTCATCCAGGGAACAACGGGCCTGTTCGTGGCCATGCCCTCGAAGAAACGCAAAGACGGACAGTTCCGCGACATCGCCCATCCCTTGAACCAAGAGACCCGCAACATGATCGAAGACGCGGTCTTCGCGGCCTTCGAAGCGGAACTCAAAGCCATGGGCGCCTCACTCCAGAACCTGAAACGCCAAAAAGCTCCGGACAGCGGCGACGATTATTAGGTCGTCGCGTGGTCGCACTTCCGATTCGGAAGTGCGGGTTTTCCCATGCTTAGGGAACCAGCATTCCCTTGTCTTCCCGCCTTAAACCCCAGCAATCTCTGCATTGACGCCACGCTTCGTCACGGGCGTGCTTCAGGAACGCTTGCTTCCCGTAGGACTTTTATTTAGTTTTCGGACTGCGTTCTGCACAGTTGGGGTGTCGCCAAGTTGGTAAGGCATCAGATTTTGATTCTGACATTCGCAGGTTCGAGTCCTGCCTCCCCATCCAATTTTCCGCTCTCACAATTTTGGTTTGATCTCGGTGCTTCGCACTTCGCTTTGCGTTTATTTTGGCGCGAGGTTTTGTGCGGAAAATTTCTGTTTATTTCCTCGGCTTACGCCGTCGGGACGTATCGGCTTCGCCGATCCGCCGGCCCTTCGGGGCTGGCTTCGGCGTAAATCACGCCCCCTCCGCCCCCCAACCCCAGGAACTCAATCGTATCCAGCAGCTCGTCGACGCGGGGCCGGTCGATCACGATGACCTGGCCAGATCAAGATCCGCGCCAGAACCTTTTCGTCCATAGCGAAGCGATTCCCTCTCAAAGAAGTGATTTCAGAGAAGCGACTTCTTCACTTCGAACCAGTCACGGTCCAACTGCTCGCGGTCCTCGGGATGGGCGATCCCGATCAAAGCCTTCGCCCGCTCGCCCAGGGATTTGCCAAACAGGTTCACGACACCATACTCGGTCGCCACAAAGTGAACGTGAGCCCGTGTCGTGACGACGCCCGCCCCACGTTTCAATTGCGCCACCAAACGTGAAGCGCCTTTCGGACTGCGTGCGCTCATGGCGAAGATGGGCTTCCCGCCTTCAGACAAAGCCGCCGCGCGGATGAAGTCCATCTGCCCGCCCACACCGGAAATCACCTTCGAGCCCACCGAGTCCGCACACACCTGCCCGGTCAAGTCGATCTCGACGGCCGAATTGACCGCCGTCACCTTCGGGTTCCGCATGATATTGATCGGATAGTTGATGTAGGTCGTCTCGAGATTGATGGTCGACATATTGTCGTCGATGAAATCATACAGCGCGCGCGAACCGATCACGAAGGCCGAGGTCGTCACCCCCGGATGAAAGGCCTTGCGCGAGTTGTTGATCACACCCTTCTTCAAAAGCGACAAAGCCCCGTCGGACCACATCTCGGTGTGCAGCCCCAGATCCTTGTGACCGGTCAGGTTTTCGGCGACCGCATTGGGAATGGCGCCGATACCCAGTTGCAAGGTCGCGCCGTCTTCAACCAACGAGGCGACCTCGCGACCGATCCGAAGTTCAATATCGCTCAAAGGCTTGCGCGCAGATTCATGCAGCGGGGCCTCGTATTCCACCGCGAAGTCGATGTCGTCCACATGCACGAAGCCGTTCCCGTGGACACGGGGCATCTGGGGATTGATCTGCGCGATCACGATCTTCGCGCACTCGACCGCAGCCCTTGCGATATCGACACTGACCCCGAGCGAGACATAGCCGTGCGCATCCGGCGGCGAGACCTGAATCAACGCCACGTCGATCTTCTTCAAACCCCGCCGAAACAAGAGCGGGATCTCGGAGAGAAAACACGGCAGATAGTCGATATGCTCGTAATCGAGTTTTCCGCGTAGGTTCTTGCCGGTGAACAGGCTGGTGATGCGGAAGCGGTCGCGGTACTTCGGATCGGCGTAGAAGCACTCGCCCTCGGTGTGGATGTGGATCATCTCGATGTCGCGCAAATGCTCACTGTTCAACGTGAACACCCGAAGCATCTCGACCGGCGTTGCCGCCGCTCCGTGCACGAACACCGTCGATCCCGATGGAATCGCCTTCAACGCCTCTTCAAACGTGCCACAGACCTTCAAATTGCCCCCTCCACCTAAAGATCTCATCAGAGCACAATCGGATTCATAAACGCAAAGCATGGGGCGCCCGGACGATGCCCGCAAACGCGCAACATCCCCTGAAATCATTATATGTGCATGTCATAAGCCCATGGGATTTTGCTATAACCTGAACATCCGTTTTTCGAAGGAGTTCCGATGTCGCACTTCCCGTGCCTCCTGCCCCTGAGCCTTATTTCGCTCGCGCTCCTCTCGGGCTGCTCACGTCCCATGACTCCTTCCCCCCAGCTGGAAACTTCGTCGGGTTTCAGCATCATCGGCGGTGAATCCGTCCCGCCGGACTCTCCCCTTCAGGCCCATGTCGCATCGATCGTGATGTTTCGTGACGAAGACCCGAATTGGCTGAACGTCTGCACCGGCACTTTCTTGACCCCCGAGATCCTTTTGACCGCCGCCCACTGCGTTCCGGAGGCGGGCCGCAATGACCTTCTGCGAGTCTATCGGTCCGTCGACATCTGGAAAGACAGTGTCAGCCTGAAAGTCATGGGGTTCATTCAGCATAAGGGCTATGATCCGCAGAAGTCCTACCTGAATGACCTCGCCGTCGTCCGCCTTGAAGCTCCGCAAGACGGGGTCAAAACGGTCGACTATCAACGGAGTGTTCCCTCGATGCCTCTGACCTGGAAATTCCTTGCGGTGGGCTATGGCCGAACTTCGGGCCGCACTTCTGAGATCGACCCTTCCGGCGGAGCCGGTGTCCTGAGGTCCGTCGAACTCGCGGCCGATTTCTACGAGCCTTCAATTTTCTACTTCAAGGCGCAGATTTCGAATAAGCAAGGCGTCTGTACCGGCGACTCGGGTGGTCCGGCGCTCTACAGCAACGTGGAATACGACCGGGATTGGATCCAGTCCGCCGTGACCGAGCCGCAAAATAGATCGGTACGCTGAAGCATGGACGACCATCCCGCCTTACCGAAAAAGAAGCACCCCGCCCCCGGCATCACGCTGGAAATGATGGTGACCGCTGTTTCACCCACGAGCCCAGCATCAAATCGAGTTTGAAGTTCCTGAGGCGGACGCCCTGGGCCCGCGACAAGGTCGAGCAGCTTTACCGCTGGCGCGCGGACACCGGCTGGGATCCGCGCGACAACGCGAAATAAACGCCAAGACGTTATCCCCGTCTCACTCTGAGGCGTCATCTGCGACCCTTGTCAGTCCCAAGTCCCGCGCGCATCGGCGATCCTAAGATCACAAACAAGGGGGACCGATGAAACTCAAACTGATCTTGGTCATCGCGACGGGATTTCTGCTTGCCGCCTGCTCCGTACCGGAAAACACCACGCCGCAGGCCTCTTCGCTCTCGAAAGGCAATGAGTACTCGGGTCTCGGGATCAACAACCCCGAATTGAGCAGCCGCGAACCGCTGGGCGGGAGCACGGCGGTGACCGGAGCGGAAGGGTCGAATCAACTGACGGGTCTCGATCTGCAAATCAAGAACGCCTACGACCAATACCTGCCGAACTGCTACAACAACAGTCGCGCCCAGGCCTGGAAGAACTTCCTGAACACCGGCGGGACGATGGAGAACTTCGTCGCGACTCTGCAGATCGTGTCCACCGCGACGACCTGCTCGGCGGATGGTCAAGAAAGCATCACCGATCCGCACTACATCCGCGGTTACTACGATTTCTACCTTCCCGGATGCTACAACTCGACCCGCCATGCGGCTTGGCAGGAGTTCTTCGACCGCGGCGGCACCGACAACGACTTCCGCATCACGCTCCAACGCGTGTCCGTGTCGTCACCCCGGCCCGACTGCCTTCGCTGATCGGCCGCGATAAGAAAAAATCGTCAACAACTCGAGATCTGGATTCGCGAGTTGTGCTCGGGTCGAAGTACCGACTAGGATTTGATCGTGGTCCAAGTTTCGATTTTTCTGCATATCCTCATCATCGCCTGCGGCGTGATGCTGGCGGCTTTCGCATGGCCCTATCGGCGTAAGCCCGAAGCGACTTGGCTGATTATTTTGTCAGCGGCGATGGTGATGACCTCGTACTTTTGCCTGGGCGTTTATACGAGTGACGCGAAAGAGGACATGGTCTTCTTCTCACGTCTCCGCTATTTCGGTTTCGCCTGGATGTCGGTCAGCGCTCTGATGTTCGTCAGCGGAGCTTTCGGAGGCTGGGACCGGTTGCGGCGCGGACCGCTCTTGTACGTCGCTTTGATCATTCCGATCATCACCTCCGTGATCTCGCTGAATCCTTACTGGCAACACCTGATGCAAGAAGAGTTCGAGATCGTCATGATCGACGGTCACCAGCTTCTGAAGTTCACGACGGGCGCGTGGTTTCCGATTCACATGACCTACGCCCTCGTGATGAATCTTCTGATCGGCGTCTACAGTCTTTGGCGGCTGCGCGATCTGACCCCTTTGCAACGCCCCCAAATCCTGTTGATCATGTCCAGCGGACTGCTCGGCATGGCCGTCGACATGTATTGCGTGATCACCAACAGCCCCATGCGCTGGGCCATGGTTTCGGGCGGCACCTATCTGCTGGGCCTCTTTTCGGTGCTGTACTCGGTTTTGAAGTACGGTCTTTTAAACATTTCGCCGATCGCGAAGGACATCATCTTCCAACAAAGCCCCGATCCGGTTTTGATCCTGAACGATCGCGAACTCTTGCAAGACTACAACGAGTCCGCGCAGAGGGTCTTTCACCTGAGCCCGGCGGACTGCGACCGGCCCTGGTCGACGCTCAAGTCCCGCCTCTTCCTTGACGACCCCGGAAACAAAGAGTGGGAACTTCGGCGTCATCATCCCGATGAGCCACCGCGTTTTTTCAGTGTGGGCATCCAAAGCCTGGG
>JAHBUW010000028.1 GCA_019637875.1 Pseudobdellovibrionaceae bacterium
TGGGCACCGACCTGATCGCAGTTTTTCGTGTCATCGACCATCACGAACAACACGGCCTTCTTGCCGAGCGCCTCGTGCTCGGCGTAGCTCTTGCGCCATTCCTCGACACCGAGCTCGAGGTAGTCGGCGTAGCGCTCCTCAAAGATCGCGCTCGGTTTCGGCTCGAGTCGCGCGATGCTTGCGGCATCCGGAAGGGTCGGATGCTTGACGACGTTCTGGTGGATCGCTTCGACCAACGGATAGTCCGATACGGTCTGCACGAAGATCGCCCCGTTGTCGTGCTTGGGCGTCGCCGTCACATCGATCTGCATCGAGAGCCGATCGCCCTTCTGCTTCAGCTTGTTGTCGATATCCTGAATGCTCTTGAACCACGCCAGTTTCGGGTTGTGGACGTGGTGGGCTTCATCGTTCAGCACCATTAATTCGTCGATGTCCCGCACGATCAGGCCAAGGTCTATCTTGCTGTCGGTCGTCGATCCCGTCGGCGTGGGGCCGAGAAAGTAATCCATCGTATTTTCGTCGTCCGGGGTCGGGATGCTCTCGTTCCCCGCGTAGACGCGGTGAATATTCGTCAGAAAGATATTGCCGGTCGGCCGGGTCACGCGCACATCGTCCTGCACGTGCAGCGTCAACTGAAAATCGTCGCGCCAGTTGCGCCCGTCAAACCCGTTGTCAGGCAAAGCCGGGTCCTGAAAGAAAATACGCAGGCCCTGAAAGTCTTTGTAAATACGGTCCAGCACGATGATGTTGGGCGCGATCACCAGGAAATTCCGGCTCAGCGTCGAATCTGCCTCGTACGTCTTGTGAAAGAAACTCCAGACCAGCGCAAGGCTCAGCACTTTCGTCTTGCCCGCACCCGTTGCCATCTTCACGACGAACCGGCGCCAATCCTCATCAAACATGCCGCTGGAGACCAGGCCGGTGCTATCGAATCGCATCAGGTCGCGCTTGTCCTGAACCCCCACCACATCCGTCAGATAGACGATCGTCTCGAGCGCCTCGCGCTGGGCAAAGAAATACTCGAACGGCTTGCTCGGTCCGTGTGCCTGCTCCATCAGGTGTTCTTCGTTGAACCACCAGTTCAGCAGGCTCTTGCTTGTCTCCGTCGCGCCGACGTACCCACCGTCGCGAAACTCTTTTACTTTCTTGCGCAATGTCGCCACCAGCGGCGGCATCAACTGGTCCATGCGCTTATCGCGAAGGGAATCGTCACCGGGGAACCAGCGCACGGCTGGATCGAGGATGGCGTGCGGGTCGGTGGGGAAATCGGTGTGGAGTGCCATGACTTACTTCCCCTTCAGGCGCTTGATGTCGACATCGGCCACCAGAATGCGCATCTGCTCGATCGCGATCGCATTCAACTTGCGAAGCCGATCCGCCTGCGGCAACCCCTGCTTGATGAACTCCGCATTCAGGCTTTCCAAGTTTGAGAGGCAGACGAGCTGCGCGCCGTTCGCCTGATCGCGGATGTTCCCCTTCTCGCTCTTGTTTGCATCGCGCCACTGTTTGGCGGTGATCCCGAACAATGCGACGTTGAGAACGTCAGCTTCGCTGGCGTAGGTGAAGTTCGCCTGCTCCTTGTTCACTTCGTTGGGGATCAGGTTGGTTTTGATGGCTTCGGTGTGGATGCGGTAGTTGATTTTGGCGAGGTTTCGCCGCACGTCCCAATCCAGGCCCTTGCGTTCATCTTCCTTGAGGCGCTGGAACTCCTTGATCAGGTAGAGCTTGAACTCGACCGAGATCCACGACGCGAACTCCAGCGCAATGTCGAGATGAGCGAACGTACCGCCGTACCGACCCGCCTTGGATTCGATGCCGATCGCACCGGTTTTCTCGATCCATTGCTTGGGAGTGAGCGTGAAACTGTTCAAGCCCGCCTGTTTTCTAAACACGTCGAATTCGACGGGTTTAAACCCCGGGTTGTTCAACTGCTCCCATAAGCCGACGAACTCGATCGTGTTCCGGTTGCGAAGCCAACTCCTGATCAGATCGTCGGTTGCGTCTGCATCCTTGCGACGGGCGATGTCGGTCAAGGAGATGTAATCGTGCTCCCTGACCCGTTTCACCGTCACCGACGTTCCCTGAACTTTGATGATGTTTGCCATCCAATGCCTCTCCCAGCCCGCCGGATCATGTCGGTGACGTCACCGAAATGATCGGACCCGATACCCCCACCATTTCGTTGACGTCACCGAAATGGCCCCCCCTGCCTCACTTCTTCGCCTTCTTCCCATCCGCCTTCTCACCCACCGCCACATCCACGATTGTCATCGTGTCGTTCCCGAAAATGTCCACCACCTTCACCGCGATCTTCCTTCGCCCGCCTTTCCCCGGTTCCACTTCCTTCGCGGCACTCGTCAGTTCCAGCGTGCGATCCTTCTTCGTGCGGAAGCTCTGCCACTCGTTCTCGAAGATGTATTCGCCGGTCCACTTCTCTTCCCAAGTTGTCAGGTGCCCCTGATCGCCCTTGATCAGTTTCATCTGCGCCTCGGGGTCCAGTTCCACCGGCACGCGGATGATCTCGCGTTTGCTTTCGTAGTCAAAATCCACCGCCCAGTAGTCCACCCAGTCGGTCCACTTCTCGGTCAGCACTTCACGCTTGGTGACGCCTTTCGCGTTCACGCTCACCTTCACGATCTGTCCTTTGTCGACGACGATCTTGCTGCCGCCCTTCTTGGCCTCGCTGAGCGCCGCCTCTGCCGCGGCGATCGAATCCTGGCTGTAGAAGACGCTGAAGTCCGTCAGTTTCACCGCAACTGTGTTGCCCTTTACGATCGGCGTCACCTCGATAAAGCTCACGTCGTGGAAGACCACTTGGTTCTTCTCGACCGCGCGCTTGTCGAAGACCTCGGCCGGGATGTACTTGGGCTGGATGTCGATCCCCTTGGCCCGAGCCTCATCGAGCACATTGGGGAAGAGCCCCATCTCAAACTCAAAGCCCAGGATGTCCACCTTGGTCACGTTCTTCTTGCGGCACTCGACGATGATCTCCTCGACGAAGAGCCGCGTGACGGGCAGGTTCACCGGCCCGATCGCCACCAGCCGCCCGGCCTTCTTGCCTTGGAACGCAGGGAAGCCTGTCGTCTTCTCCGCCTTGTACGCGCGGAGAATGAGGTCGATGAAGGCCGCTTCTTTGGCGTCGAGTTGCTGCTGCTTTTCCGCTTCGCGCAGGTTGGGGTTGACGCCGATGAAGTGCTGGCGCTCGTAGCGGCCGAGGTTGAGCAGTTCAAACGCGCGATAGTCTTTACCCTCGGCCTTGAGCGACCGCTGCACGCCGATCATCCGCTTGCGCGTGGTGTGGATGGCGAACTTGCCGAGGTCGGTGGCGATCCACTTGCGCCCGAGTTTCTCGGCGACCGCCGCTGTCGTCCCTGACCCGGCGAAGAAATCGGCGACGAGATCGCCGGGGTTGGATGAGGCTGAAATGACACGTTCGAGAAGAGCTTCCGGCTTCTGCGTGTCGTACCCAAGGCGCTCGGCCGATGTCGGGCTGATGCGATTAACATCGTCCCAAAGATCGATGACGGGCGTTCCCTTGGCGTCGCGGAGAAACCTCTTGCGACTCAGCGACTTTCCGGTCGAAGACAAAATGACCTCTCCCGCATCGTACAACTCCTGCATTCTTTCCTTCGAGTATCTCCAGGCGCCCTTGACGCCCATGA
>JAHBUW010000029.1 GCA_019637875.1 Pseudobdellovibrionaceae bacterium
ATCAACGCCTCGCGCTTGTCGGGATCACTCCAGATGGTGCGAAGTTCGTCCTCATCCTCCACGAGTCCATCGAGATCGCCAAACAGTTGCTGCATGAACTCCTGCGCCGTGATCTGCCGACCCTCGTGCCAGTAGGTCGTCGCGGCGAGATACCGGATGCTTCGTTCCTTGCCATCCGAGAGCTTGACGACAATACGCTCGGGCGGCGGCTCTTCCACGGGAGGCGGCTCGTTCGGGCTCCCTTCGTCTGACTTCTTCGACTTGGAGGGCTTGCGCGGGTCCTCCGGCGGCAGTGGTTCGCCGTCCCATTCCGGGTCGTTGAAGTGCTCGTAGGCCTTCACGAAGTCGTAGACGGTGAAGTAGTCCTTGCCCTCGAAGGTGCGCGTTCCGCGACCGATGATCTGCTTGAACTCGGTCATCGACTTGATCTGTTTGTCGAGCACGATCAGGTGGCAGGTTTGCGCATCGACGCCGGTGCTCATCAATTTGGAGGTCGTCGCAATCACGGGATAGATCGATTCCGGGTCGATGAAATGGTCGAGCTGGGCTTTGCCCTCATCGTTGTCCCCGGTGATGCGCATCACATACTTGCTGTTGGCCGCGGCAAGGTCGGGGTTGGCATTCACCATCGCTTGGCGCATCCGTTCCGCGTGGTCGATGTTCTCGCAGAAGATGATCGTCTTGGCAAAGCGGTCGGTGGCCTTCAGGAACTCTGTCACCTTCGCGGCAACTGTCTCGGTTCGCTTTTTCAGAATCAGAGTCCGGTCAAAATCTTTGTCGTTGTACTCGCGGTCTTCGACAACTTGGCCAAACCGGTCCTTCAGGCCCGCCTCCGGCCGCCAGCCGTCCAGGTCTCGATCGAGGCCGATGCGCACCACCTTGTACGGCGCGAGAAAGCCGTCCGAGATCCCCTGCTTCAGTGAATAGGTGTAGAGCGGAGCACCGAAGTACTCCATGTTGGAGACGTCCTTGGTTTCCTTCGGCGTCGCCGTCATGCCGATCTGAGTCGCGGACGTGAAATACTCGAGCACCCTTCGCCACGACGCGTCATCGGCGGCACTGCCGCGATGACACTCATCGACGACGATGAGATCGAAGAAGTCGGGCGAGAACTGCTTGTAGATGTTCGACTCTTCGTCCGTCCCCGTCACCGCCTGATAAAGGCAGAGATAGATTTCAAATGACTTGTCCACCGTGCGATCGGTGATTTTCGTCATCGCCTTGCCGAAGGGCTTGAAGTCGTTCGTTCTCGTCTGGTCGGCGAGGATGTTGCGATCAACGAGAAAGAGAATCCTCTTCTTCGCTTTCGATTTCCAAAGCCGCCAAATGATCTGAAACGCGGTGTAGGTCTTGCCCGTTCCCGTGGCCATCACGAGCAGAATGCGGTCCTGCCCCTGCGCGATCGCATCGACCGTGCGATTGATCGCGATCTGCTGGTAGTAGCGCGGCAACTTGCCCGACCCGTCGTCAAAGTAGTCTTGCGTCGCGACAACCTCTTGGGCCGGTGTGTATCCCTTCGCGGCGCGGTATCGAGTCCACAGTTCTTCGGGCGTCGGAAACTGATCGAGCGGAACGTGCCGTTCCACCGTTGTACCCGTTCCCGTTCGGTCGTGCTCCAGAAACGCGTCGCCATTAGAGCTAAACGCGAACGGCACATCAAGCACTTCGGCGTACTCGAGCGCCTGCTGCATACCGCCGCCGACTTCGTAGTTGTTGTCCTTTGCCTCCACAACCGCGATCGGGATTCCCGGTTTGTAATAGAGGATGTAGTCGGCCTTCTTGCCCTCGCCCCGAGCGACCTTCTTGCCACGGACGATGACGCGACCTTTCGTGAAGTAGATTTCCTCACGCATCTGCGTCATCACATCCCACTTGCCCTGATTGACAATCGCGGGGGTGATGAACTTGGTGCGGATGTCCGCTTCGGTGAGCTGCTTCTTGTCCATAGGCAACACGAGGCGGAAGGCAGAAGGTCGGTGCGTTCGCCGCATCAGCGAACTGAGACCAGTATTGATTGTAACGATCGGGGCGAGAATCGGATGCTCTAAAAAGTCAGGCGCACCCGAACAGCAACCCATCACGAGTGCTCCGGAGTTCCGGTTCGCGGACACGTGGATGTCCGCGAGACAGCAAACCATTGTGCCGACGTCGGCAATATGGTCAGCCGCGTGCTTCCGCGAGCGATTGGTTTAGACTCGGGGATTCCGCTTTCAATTAAACATCCCGACGGGGGAAGAACCATGTCCAAAGGCACCACCAAACTCGGCTTCATCAACCCGAACCAGCAGATCAACCTCGGCTGCCTCAATATCCCGGGCACCGATCACGGGCAGCAGCTCTATCACATGAAGTGCATCAAGTGCCTGCACGAGTACGGCGCGAACGGGTCGGACATTCATCTTCGCAAGTGTCCGGAGTGTCAGGGCGGGCAGCCGAGTTCGGGCGGGTGGATCCCGCCGAAGTAGTCAAACGCCGCCGCGTCCGGTTGGCGCGGCTCGCGCGAAGCGCGGCAATTCCAATCGCGCCAAGGCAACGGGCGACAGGAAACCCAACAGCCATGCCGGCGAATGCCTCCCGAAACGACAAAGGCACGGGCGCTCATAACAAATGAAGGCCGCGGTCGGCTCACAAGAGAGATCTGGACCCGAAAAGCCGAACAAAATACGACTTTCTTTCATTTTGTTATTTTCCTTCACAGGAAAATGACATTTATTGAGAAAATTTTCCTGAATTGTGCTATTTTCCTGTAA
>JAHBUW010000030.1 GCA_019637875.1 Pseudobdellovibrionaceae bacterium
GCCTTGCGGCGATCGCCGAAGCCCGGAGCCTTCACCGCCGCAACCTTGAGGCCGCCGCGGAGCTTGTTCACGACGAGGGTCGCGAGCGCTTCGCCTTCGACTTCTTCGGCGATGATGAGGAGCGGCTTGCCCGACTGCACCACGGCTTCGAGAACCGGGAGCAGTTCCTGCAGCGACGAGAGCTTCTTCTCGTTGATCAGGATGTAGGGGTCTTCCATCTCCACGCGCATCTTGTCGGCGTTGGTGACGAAATAGGGGGAGATGTAGCCACGGTCGAACTGCATGCCTTCGACGACATCGAGTTCGGTTTCGAGCGACTTGGCTTCTTCAACCGTGATGACGCCCTCGTTGCCGACCTTCTTCATGGCATTGGCGAGGAATTTGCCGATTTCGGCATCGCCGTTCGCGGAGATCGTGCCGACCTGCGCGACTTCCTCGTTCGAGGTGATGGCCTTCGAGTTCTTCTTGAGGTCCGCGACGATGGCTTCGACCGCGAGGTCGATGCCGCGCTTCAGATCCATCGGGTTCATGCCGGCGGCGACGGACTTTGCGCCTTCCTTCACGATCGCCTGGGCGAGCACGGTTGCGGTGGTGGTGCCGTCACCGGCGAGGTCGTTGGTCTTGGAGGCGACTTCGCGCACCATCTGTGCGCCCATGTTCTCGAACTTGTCTTCGAGTTCGATTTCTTTCGCGACGGTGACGCCGTCCTTGGTAATGCGGGGAGCGCCGAACGACTTGTCGATCACGACGTTGCGGCCCTTCGGGCCCAGCGTGACCTTCACGGCATTGGCGAGAATGTCGACGCCGCGGAGCATCTTGTCCCGCGCTTCGACCGAAAATTTTACTTCTTTGGCAGCCATTGTTTTCTACTCCTGTTCCTGACGGAAGCGCGCTTACGCGGCTTTCTTCTTCGAGGCGGAACCTTCGATCACGCCAAGAACGTCGGATTCCTTCATGATGATGAGATCTTCGCCGTCGATCTTCACTTCGGTGCCGGACCACTTGCCGAACAGGATGTGGTCGCCAACCTTGATGTCGATCGGAATGAGCTTGCCGGCTTCGTCGCGGCCGCCGGAGCCGACAGCGATCACTTCGCCTTCGGCCGGCTTTTCCTTTGCGGTATCCGGAATGATGATGCCCGACTTGGTGCGCTCGTCAGCCTCGATGCGGCGGACGACGACACGGTCATGCAGCGGACGGAATTTCATAGATAGTCCTCCAAGACCTTAGAATTATTGAGCGAATTGGATCGGCGCACAGGGAAAGCTGTCTCGCCTGAGCGCCAGATGGGGCTGGGTTTTGCGTCCTTCAAGGGCTGGAGTCAACTTTTTTGGCACTTTGGCGAACTGAGTGCCAAGGACTCGTCCAGGTTGTTAGCCGCGGGTGCGCGCGGCTGCTAGCGCTTTGATTTTAAACAAAAAATTCACTTTTCAGGCTTGTAATCGGCCAGGGCAGGCAGAAACATTCGGCGTCCGTTACCGTTAAGGATGTCCAATGAATCGCGTTTCTGAAGACTTCAAGCGTCAGCTCCAAGGCTACGGGCTGACGACCGCGCAAATTCTCTACCGGCTGCCGGACCACCCGCAGCTGCTCCAGACCTTCGTCTGGCAGGAATACGATCTGTTCCCGAAATTCCCGACGCTCTCGCGTTTCC
The DNA here is from genome assembly GCA_019637875.1 of Pseudobdellovibrionaceae bacterium. Taxonomy (NCBI): domain Bacteria; kingdom Pseudomonadati; phylum Bdellovibrionota; class Bdellovibrionia; order Bdellovibrionales; family Pseudobdellovibrionaceae; species Pseudobdellovibrionaceae bacterium. The sequence continues at coordinate 1,655 of JAHBUW010000030.1, forward strand.
TCGACTTCTGGGCGCGCGAACTGGCCGGACCGCTGCATTCGGTCACGGTCGCGCATGCGCGGCTCATCAAGCCGTCGGAATTTCGCGCGGTGAACGGGGAGTATTTGCTGAACTGAGTCCTGTCCCCAAGTTGTTGCTGTCCTTCCGAGGTGCGAGCAACTCCTTCTTTTCCCTCCCCTTGATGGGGAGGGTGGCGAGGACGAAGTCCGAGCCGGGTGGGGTGGAGCGGTGGCCTGCTGTCATTCCGGGGCGCGAGCGGGAGTGAGCGAACCCGGAATCCAGAAGCTGCTTGGATAGGCTTTATCGTATCGCCCTGGATTCCGGATCGCGCTAGCCAAGTCGGGCTTGCCCGACTTGGCCATTTAACATTGCCGATCTCGGGTAAACCCGAGATCGGTGGCCGTCCGGAATGACAGAAATAAATTTCAGACAAGACAGCCTCCATTCTTCCCGCGAGCGGTTTGCTCCGGGGTTTGATGAGATCGCCCTCTGGGAATCCGAGGGCGCGCGGGATGCCGCGAGCGCCAGAAGCGCTGCAACGGCCCTCTGCACGAAAAGGTAGAAAGTGCAGAGGTGAGTTCGACCGCGAGCGAACCGGCGAAACCGGCATCCCGCGTGCGATTGGT